>JBILPX010000023.1:0-17757 GCA_044373565.1 Roseomonas sp. | reverse complement strand
AAGGCGGGGAGAAGCGAAGAATGTTCCATGACCGCGCGCAATAGGCCGGGTTGCTATTGACGGAAAGGGGGCGGGCGCTAGTTTCCGGCCCCATCAACGCAAAAAGGAACGCCGGACCATGGAAAGATTTTTTGGCATCGCGCCTGCCTATGCCCAGGATGCGGGCGGCACGGCGGCGGTTGTCATGCAAGTACTGCCGCTGATTCTGATTTTCGTCGTCTTCTATTTCCTGCTGATTCGCCCGCAGCAGAAAAAGATGAAGGATCATCGCGAAATGCTCGGCCAATTGAAGCGCGGGGACCGCGTGGTGACCGCGGGCGGCATCGTCGCCACCATCACCAAGGTCAAGGACGGCTCTGACGAGATCGAAGCTGAAATCGCCCCCAATGTGAAAGTCATGGTGGTGCGCGGCACGATTGGCAGCGTGCTCCGCCCCGAAGCGGCGAATGACACGACGAAAAGCTGATTCGTCCCAGGAAAAAAGAAAGGCGCTGAGGATCACTCCTCAGCGCCTTTTTTCATGGCCTTGCGGCGAATTAGGCTGATTGGCCGGAAGCGAGCCCGCCCTTGCCCATCAGATCCGCAACGACTTCCCAATTCACCAGCTTGTTCAGGAAGTTATCCAGGTAATTCGGGCGCACATTGCGGAAATCCAAATAATAGGCGTGTTCCCACACATCCACGCCCAGAATCGGCTGGCCTTCGCCGGTGGAGATTGGGTTGGCGCCATTCGGCGTCTTGGTCACCTTCAGCTTGCCGTCGCCACCGATGATCAGCCAGGCCCAGCCGGAGCCGAATTGCGTCACACCCGCCTGCTTGAAGGCTTCCTTGAAGGCCGCGAGGCCACCCAGGTCGCTATCAATCTTCGCGGCCAAAGCGCCCGGCAGCGCATCGCCACCGCCGCCCGGCTGCATCACCTGCCAGAACAACATATGATTATAATGCTGCCCCGCCTGGTTCAGCACGGGCAGGCCATCAGCGCCCGCCTTGCCGGCTTCGGCGCAGATCGCTTCGAGCGACTTGCCAGCCAGGCCCTTGGCTTCAATCAGCCCATTCAGCGCCGTGACATAGGCATTGTGATGCTTGCCATGATGCAGTTCCAGGGTTTCCTGGCACATGCCATTGGCGGCAAGCGCAGTGGTGGAATAGGGCAGCGGGGGCAGGCTGAAAGCCATGGGGGGTTCTCCGTTCCTCAGATGTGAGCGATTAACACTGTGCTTGAGGTAAGCGGCGCCAGCACAAGCGTCAACCGCACCCTTCCCGCGCGCAGCCGGGCCGGGCATATCAGCCGGCGTGAGCCTTTCCCCCATCGCGGCCTTCGCCCGCGCCCATGACCCGGACCGTTTCCTGGCCGCGCTTTTCGCGCCGCCCGAGAAGCGAGAGGCGATCTTCACCCTGATTGCCTTCAACCATGAATTGGCCCGCGCCCGAGAGGCCGCGAGCCACCCCATGGCCGCGCTGATCCGCCTGCAATGGTGGCGCGATGCGGTGGAGGAAGCTTTGGCAGGCAACCCCGCCCGCCGGCATGAGGTGGCCGCGCCGCTCCACGCCGCCATCACCGCCGGCAGCCTGGACCCCACGGCACTTGGCCCGATGATTGATGCGCGGGAGGCCGAGGCAGAGGAAGCCGGCATCCTGACCGAAGCTGATTTCGTGACCTGGCTGCGTGGCACCGCGGGCGGCTTTGCCTATGCAGCTGGGTTGGCTTTGGGCGGCGGTGCGGAGGATGCCGAAAAGCTCCGCGCGCTTGGCGCCGCTTATGGGCTGGCGGGGGTATTGCGATCCATCGCCGCCCATGCCGCGCAAGGGCGCTGCTTGCTGCCGGGAGATCGGCTGGCGGCGGCCGGGCTGAATGCCGAGGCAGTGATCAGCGCGCCCACGGCGCCGGCGCTTTCGGCGCTTTGCGCTGAGATGGCGGCTGAGGGGTTGGAGGCATTGCGGACCGCGCCGCGTGATGTGCCGAAGGCGCTGATTGCCGCCGCGCTGCCTGTTGTACTGGCGGCGCGCGATTTACGGCAGTTGGTGGCGGGGAAGGTGGTGCCCGCGCCGCGCGGGGTGGTGGATCGAGTGGCGGTGATTTGGGCGGGGTGGCGGGGAAGGGTTTAGGCCGTATGCAGAACAAGCTGATGGTCAGCGGCTGATTGGAGGGCCTGGAGGCGATGGGCGTCTCAGGCTCATTTCTTAATGGCAAATCTTCCGTCCCTTACCCTAGTCAAGTCATTTCCGAGCTATTGCATTTTGGTAAGACACTCGTTTAGCTCATGTCTCACCCTCGGGAGGTTCAGTTCATGAAACACGGAACGGCTTTGGGACACATTCCTCGCCCATCAACAAGTGCGCATATTCGACATTACTTTCGCATGGCGATCGCTCTTTGTTTTGTGCTTTTGATGAGTGCTTGCGCGTCACCTGAAAAGACCATGGTTGCTACAGACCCTAGAGTTCTGGGGAATTATGAACTCAAGAATGTGACTGTTCGATTGGTCCCTGATCAAAATCAAAAGGTCGATCCGGATGATTACGCGCGAATGACGCGCCATCTGGCCGGTGAAATCCGTAACTCCTTGGCCCGCCAAGGGATGGCAACTTCACCGATTGATGTTGACGTTACCATCAAGGGGCTCAATTTTGCCGACATTGCTGGCATGCTTCTCGGAGGTTCAATCGATTTTGTGCTGGCTGAGGTGAACGTTACAGACCCCGCAGACCCCCAGAGAAAGCTGGCATCATTCCAGACATTTAAGACCCAACAATACGCCATGGGCGGATTGATTGGAGTAGCTGTACGCGAAAGCCAAGCGCCAGCAGAAATACGTCTTGCCCAGCAGCTTGCAGGCGAGATCTGGAAAAAGCTAAATCAGAGATGATCGCCTGACAATGCCTTGGCAAGGCCGAAGCCGCGAAAGGGGGGTACGGAGATGCTGCCCCCCTACACTTCCTCTGGGCGCAAAATCACCAACCCTTCGCAATCGGCCCACTCACCCACCAACCAACCCCCGCACCGTCTCAATCGCCATCAACATCACCCGCTCCCCGAGCGGCGTTCTGACAAACCCATGCGCCTCATAAAACCGTGCCGCATCCTCATCAATCGCATGCGCCACAACGCCGCGTACGCCAGCAATTTCAGAAGCCGCAAGGCAGCGGCGCAGCGCATCCGCGAGTAACGCCGAACCCAAGCCGCGCCCGCGCCATGCGGCATCAACCGCAAGCCGGCCAATCAGCAGCAGCGGCACCGCATCGGGCATGCCGCGGCGCAGCTTAGCCGAAGGCAGCACCTGGCGCTGTTCCAGCGCGGTCGAGATCGAAAAATACCCCACCACGCGCCCCGGCGCGTCCGAAGGGCAAACCACGTAGCTTCGGGCGGAAAGCCCTTCGCTCGCCCGCGCCCTATCCCGCAGCCAGGCATCCAGCGCGGGATGAACGCCATTTGAAAACGCGGAACACTCATGCGTGGCGTTCAGCGGTTCCGGCGCGCGCAATAAGGGCGCGGCAGACCTCACGCCTCCCAAGGCGCTTTCCGGTTGAGCCTTGCGCGGGCCTTGGCGGAAGGCGCGGGCGGCGCATCCAGCAGCTTCAGAAAACGCGCATGGGCTTCATCATCCAGGAAGAAGCTGCGCTGATCCAGAAGCCGCTCCATGGCTTCCTGCCGCGCGCTTTCCAGCATGAATTCCGAAAGCTTCTGCCCATGCATGGCGGCGGCGCGGTTGAATAGCGCCTTGGTCTCAGCCGAGGCGCGGATTTGGATCACATCATCCTTAGGGCGAGCAGAAGCGGGCATGGCGATTACCTAAATGAACTAGGCTTAAGCTAGCGTTTGTATGGCTATTGTCAATACAAAACAGGGGCAGCAGGCTATGCCCGCTCCGTCGGATCAACTTCCCCCATCGCCACCACTGGCGCGGCCAAAACCCCATCCCGCACGCCCCGCAGCGCATCATCGCTCAGCACTGGGCAATCCGGCATCAACGCCGCGGCATCCTCAAGCCTTCCCGTGCAATACAACCGCCCATGCCCAGGAAACAGACCTAAATCAGCGGTTCACTCAGCTATTTCTCTAGCATTTTCACGCCAAGTGGAATCACTTGGCGGCTCAGAAAACGCGACCGGATAAGAATTCAGTGCGCGTCCGGTGAACGAGTGTGAATGGGACGCGGACTAAACTCGTTCCCATTCTTCTCGGGTCATGCCGATAAAGCCATCACCGAGATGAGGCACATTACGCGCCAATACATCCCGCAGCGTTTTGGTCGCCTTGATCACGGCAATTCCCGCATCGGTGAAGGCCAGGCGCTGATTGGCAGGATCACCCCAGACATGCTCGCTCAGCAAGGGATTGGTGAGAGCCTGTGAAAAGGCATCCATCGCCACCAGATCAGAAACGAGCTCCGGCAGTGGGCCGTTCTTCTGGACGGGTTCGGCAAAAAGGCCGACATAAAACTCAACATTCTCCACATCGCCATAAAGGCCTGCCAGCTCTGCCGCCAAGGCATCCAGCCGCGCCTGTTCGGCCGGGTCATCACTGCTGCCGACAATGTCGCTGAAATCCTCAGCGGGCGCGGCACCCGTCGCCCGACGATAGTCGTTGTAGCCGGCCAGATTGTTGATTCGTGCCTGTTCGATTGCGCCCGATTCCGCAAAAAGCATGAAATCAGCTCCATTCTTCAGGCCTAAGGCCGCAGTACGGTTCGCCGAAACATCCATGAAGCTGCGCGCAAGACCGCCGCTGATCAACGGCTTGTTGTTGAGGAGTAGGCCATTGGCAGGAAAGGTTTGATTGGCCCAAGTAACTTCGTCCGTCACAAGCCCATGCCAGCGATAAAGCAGGCTGAATTCCACCGTCATCCAATTCGGACGATTCCAATCCGCATGCCACGCCGCCTTGGGATCGGCCTGTAGCGGAAATTCGGTGGTATTGATGTGATTGATGTATTCTTCAACAACAATCTTGATGAACATGACAATGACGATATTGCGCGCGGTCTGGAAGACGCGTTCATCATCCCAATCTGAATGCGCAGCGCCCAGCAATCCTGCAAGACGATTGTGTTCACGCAGGAACAAGGTGTTGATCATGGATGTTTGCGGCGTGGCATTCACCCGGTCCCCACCCACGGCAAACAGCGAAAGCCGTGTTTCGAGCGCGGTATCCTTCTTGAGGCCGAGTGGCTCATCCAAGATGGCGAATTCGGGCTTGATGGCGCCTGTTTGATCACAAAGGGGGGGCGGGTATTCTTCCCCATTGATCATTTGGCTTTTCAACCTGCCGCGCATATCAGTCGCTGAAGAGTGCAATCGCAGCGCTGCTGTCTGCGCCTCGGTGCGGCCGTAAAGCGGGCTCAGATCAATCTCGTGGTTGGAGGTAGTGCGGCGACGGTCTTCGAGCGCCGGATCATTACTGAGCCGTGTGCGAATAAAGCCATCAGTCAGATACTGGGCAAAGGCCGGGAAAAGGCCGGTTGATTTGGCACAGAGTCGCTGGGGTGTTCCGGGAAGCCGCTTGAAAAGAGCCGCTACATCCTCAAGGGGCGGGCGCCTCGTACCGCGGGCATTCTCTGTTGGGTATGGTTTGTCGGGCAGCAGCCGGGCATTGTAGCTTCGATCCGTCAGTCCAGACCAGGAGATGTAAGGATGCCGGGTTGACCACGGATGCGGCCGGTTGCGGCAAACATTCACTGCCCGATTAATGACTATCCTATTGACATCATCATCAAGCTTGAGCGCTTCCAGCACATCCACGACAATAGACAACAACGACATGGTCCACCCCCAAATGATTGACTTCGAAACACTAACAGAGTCATTTTGACTTGTCACCTGACGCGAGCGCCATGGGGGGCTGGCGCCAAAGAAGCGGTAAACAAACGGTCAAACCATTGAATCTCCGCCTTTCAGGGCCGAGCCATTGCGCGGACTGGCGCCTATCCCCGCTCCGTCGGATCAACTTCCCTCACCGCCACCATCGGCGCGGCCAAAACCCCATCCCGCACGCCCCGCAGCGCCGCGCGATCCCCCGCGCCAAAGCCGCGCCGCGCCGCATCAGCGAAAGCCAGCCGCCGCAAAGCATCATCACTCAGCACCGGGCAATCGGCCAACAGCGCCGCCGCGTCGTCAAGCCTTCCCGTGCAATGCAGCACCGCATCGCAGCCCGCCGAAAGCGCGGCGCTGGCCAAATCATTCGCCATGCCTGCGAGCGCACCCATCGCCAGATCATCCGTGATCAGCACACCATCAAAGCCAATCTCGCCCCGGATCACGCGCTGGATCACGGCGGGTGAAATCGTCGCCGGCAGCTGCGCATCCCAGGCCTCATAAAGCACATGCGCGGTCATGGCCCAGGCGCCGCTGCCAGCAAGCGTGCGAAACGGCGCGATGTCATCGGCCAGCGCCTCAACACCCACAGCAACGCGTGGCAATTCATGATGACTGTCGGCCATTGCGCGGCCATGCCCGGGAATATGCTTGATCACCGGAATGCAGCCCGCTGCTTGCAGCCCTGCGATGCAGGCAGCGCCAAGCCGCGCGACCTCCTCCGGTTCAGCGCTGAAGGCGCGATCACCAATCACCTGATGCGCACCAGGCAGGCGCAAATCCAGAACGGGCGCGCAGACAACATCCAAGCCAGCCGCGCAGCACATTGCACCCAGCAGCAGCGCATTGGCGCGCTGAGCCACCTCCGGCTGCCCCTCAAACCGCGCGGCCGCAGGGAATGCTTCCCATAGTGGAGGCTTCAACCGCGCGACGCGCCCACCTTCCTGATCAATCAGGATCGGCGCGGCAGCGCCCAGCACATCCCGAATATCATTGGTCAGCGCGCGCAATTGCTCGGGGTTTTGGATGTTGCGCGCGAACAAAATCGCGCCAAGCGGTGGGAAGCGCCGCCAAAGCGCGGCTTCCTCCGCCGTCAGCCGAGGCCCTGAAAGGCCGATAATCGCAGCGCGGGAAGGCGCCATAAGGCCTATCCGCCAATCACCATGCAGGGGATGCTTTTGGTCTTCATTTCCTCACAAAAGGCGCGCGCGGTGGCCGCATCGGCAAAGCTACCGGTGCGAATCCGATACAGCGTTGTCTGCCCCTCGCGGTCAAAAGGCGCCAGCGTAACGCGCCGATTGCCAAGCAATTCTGGCACGCGTTTTTGCAGGCGTTCCCATTCGCCGCGTGCTGCTGCTTCGCTTGGCAGCGCACCCAATTGCACCTGCGCGCGACCATTCGCCACTGGCGCAAAACGCTCCGCCGCCGCGGGCACTGGGGCCGGCAGGCTTGGCGCGTTCAGTGCTGAAGCCGTGGCTGGGGCCGAGGGCGTTGCCGGTGCAGCAGGCTGCGCCGGCGCAGGGCCTGGCGGTGGCGCATTACGCGCGGCTTCCTGCGCGGCGCGTTCGGCTAATTGCGCGCGTAGCTGGTCCACACGCGGCTTCTCCGCCTCCGGCGCCAAGCCGCCCGGTGCAGCCGGCCGCGCGCCACGATTGCGATCAAAAATTAGCTCATCCTGATTGGGTACGCGCAGCCCACCTGGATTGTCGGGCCGAATTTTGATTGGGCGCGCATCCGCTTCGATCAGGGGCGCATTGCGCGATGACCCGCGCGAAAACCCCCAGACCAGCGCTGCAATTACAGCACCTGCCGCAAGCACAGACCCCGCAATGATCATCATCCGCCAAGGCGGGCCCCCACCCGTCTTGCGACCCAGCCTATAGGCTGGAACTGGAACTTCCCTCACGCCTGTCCCCCGATCGGCGCTGGAATAGTGTCAGCGCATTTCCTCGACTGGCGTCACCCCCATGACGCCAAGACCTGAACGAATAACGCTTGCCGTAGCCGCCACCAGCGCAAGCCGGGCGGCCGTGGCGCCCGGCTCATCCTCTCGGATGAAGCGGAGCGTCGAGTCTTCGCGGCCTCGGTTCCATAGTACATGAAAATCAGCGGCCAAGTCATGGAGAAAAAACGCGATTCGGTGCGGTTCGCGGGCCAAAGCGGCGGCTTCCACCACGCGCGGCCAGGAAATCAGGCGCCGGATCAGGTCCAGTTCCGCCTTGTCCCGCAAATGCTCAAGCGGCGCGGCTGCAAGCTGGGCAATCTCGGGCTCGCCCGCCTGGCGCAGCACGGAACGGCAGCGCGCATGGGCGTATTGCACGTAGAATACCGGGTTTTCGCGGGTTTGCTCCACAACCTTATCCAGGTCGAATTCCATCTGCGCGTCCGATTTGCGCGCCAGCATAGTAAAGCGCACCGCATCGCGGCCCACTTCCTCGATCAAATCACGCAAAGTCACATAAGTCCCGGCGCGCTTGGACATGCGCACGGGCTCACCCGCCTTCATCACATGCACAATCTGGCACAGCACCACTTCCAAGGGCACGCGCCCATCGGATAGCGCCTTCACGGCAGCGCCCATGCGCGAAACATAGCCGCCATGATCCGCACCCCAGACATCAATCAGCAAATCATATTCGCGCTTCAGCTTATCCGCATGGCAAGCGATGTCATTGGCGAAATAGGTGTTGGAGCCATCAGATTTCTTGAGCGGCCTATCCACATCATCGCCAAATTGCGTGGAGCGGAACAGCAATTGCGGGCGCGGTTCCCAATCATCCGGTGTCTTGCCCTTGGGCGGTTCCAGCACACCCTCGTACAACAGGCCCTTGCCCTCAAGCGCTGCAATCGCAGCATCGGTCGCATTGGCTTCCACCAGCGCGCGTTCGGATAAAAACACTTCCTGAGTGACACCAAGCAGCGCCAGATCCTCACGGATGGCGATCATCATCATCGCAACCGCACGTTCACGCGCCGTATCAAGCCAGGCGCGATCCACGAACCAGCCAAGCTCCAGCGCGCCTGCCACGCCGGCGGCAGCTTGTGCCGCACTTGGCGCGCCTTCGATGCGCTGCGGTGCCATTGATGCGCCGTGATGTTCCGCCAAAGCCTCACCCACCGCCACTAGGTAATCGCCACGATATTGCAGCGTCACGCCAAAGCGGCGTTCCACCTGTTCGGCAGTCCATTCCTCAAGATTGGGCTCGATCACGCGCAAATAGCGCCAATAGGTGGCCCAGCCGAGTGCCGCCACCTGCGCGCCCGCATCATTGACATAGTATTCTTTCGTGACGGCAAAGCCCGCCTTGCCAAGAAGATTGGCCAGCGCATCACCCACCACCGCGCCACGGCAATGCCCGACATGCATAGGCCCCGTCGGATTGGCCGAGACATATTCCACATTCACGCGCCGCCCGGCGCCAATCGCGCTATCGCCATAGGCTTCACCCACGCCCAGCAATAGCGCGACCTGCCCCACCAGATAGCTTTCGCGCAAACGCAAATTGACGAATCCCGGTCCCGCCGCTTCGGCGGCCTCAACCATCGGCAGCGCACCGAGCTTTTCCACCAGCGCCGCAGCAATCTTGGCCGGCGGCAGGCGCGCGGGCTTGGCGATCACCAAGGCGGCATTGGTCGCCATATCGCCATGCGCCGCATCGCGCGGTGGTTCCACCTGCACGCGCGCCAGGATGTCAGCGGGAAGTTCAGGGTAAAGCGCCACCAGCGCCGCACGCACTTGTTCCGCCATGGCGGTGAAAACATTTTCGGTCATGCAAATCTCAGCCTGAAATATCGGGGTCGGTCATGCGCCGGTGTTCTTCCAGCGCGAAGCGGTCTGTCATGCCGGCGATATAATCGCAAACCACCAGCGCGGCCTGGGCGGAACCAGCCTCCCCCGCGCGAGCGCGCCACAGCGGCGGCAGCATGGCCGGCCCGCCATGCAGCAGGCTGAACAGCACCTGCACCACGCGCTTGGATTTCGCCATGGTGCGATTGACGCGCCAATGCCGGTACATGCGCTGGAACAGGAAGTCGCGGATGGCGAGGTTAGCGCGCGCCATGTCTTCAGAAAACACCACCATGGGCCTGTCGGCCGCGCGAATATCAGCAACCGTCGCGGGTTTCAGCGCGGCCAGGCGGCGCGATGCCTCGGCCGCCACATCGCCCACCATGCGGCTGATCACGCGCCGGATCATCTCGGGCGCCAGGCGATCCATGGGCGCATCGGGGGCTGCCGCCCGTGCAGCGGCCAGCGCATCACCAATCACCGGCAAAGCACCCACTTCTTCCAGGGAGAACAACCCCGCGCGCAGCCCATCATCCAGATCATGGTTGTTATAGGCGATGTCGTCAGCAATGGCCGCAATCTGCGCCTCGGCGGAAGCATAGCTTGTTAGCTCCAGCGCATGGCGCGCATCATATTCGGCGATATAGGGCGATGGCCGGCGCAAGGGTCCATTATGCTTGGCAAGCCCTTCCAGCGTTTCCCAAGTCAGGTTCAGCCCGTCAAAACCCGCATAGCGCGTTTCCAAATGAGTCACGACACGCAAAGACTGCGCATTATGGTCAAACCCGCCATAGGGCTTCATCGCCGCATTCAGCGCATCTTCCCCCGCATGGCCGAAGGGCGGATGACCCAGATCATGCGCCAGCGCCAGCGCCTCGGACAAATCCTCATCCAGCCTGAGCAAACGCGCGATGGACCGCGCAATCTGCGCCACTTCAATGGAATGGGTGAGCCGCGTGCGGAAATGATCGCCCTCATGATAGATGAACACCTGCGTTTTGTATTGCAGGCGGCGAAAGGCGGTCGCGTGGATGATGCGGTCCCGGTCCCGCTGAAAGGGCGACCGCGCATCGCCACCCGGCTCAGGGTATAGCCGCCCACGAGAGGTCTCAGGCAGCACCGCATAAGGGGCAAAGTTCATTGAGCCCCCTGCCCTTCGGGCTCGATTGTCACAGCTTTGGCCTGGGCTTGCATGGAAATCGTGGTTTTCCGTGAAAAAAGCTTCGCGCAGCGCTGTAACACCCGCCGCACGGCCCCCGCAATCTTTGGTCATTGGAAGCGGCGCGCAAACTGCCTATGTTGTCGCTCAAGGAGTCCTCACCATGCCGGATGGCAGCACCAACCCCGCCCCGTTTCGCGTCACCCCCCGTGCGGCGGCGCAAATCGCCGATATCGCCACGCGTGAAGGCCGGCCGGATGCCGGGCTGAGGCTTGCCGTGGAAGCGGGCGGCTGTTCGGGCTTTCAGTATAAATTCGGCCTGGAAGACGCACCAGCCCCGGATGATCTGGTGATCGGCGAAGGCAAGGGCCTGGTTTTCATTGACCCCGTTTCGCTCGATCTGCTGGCGGGGGCCGAGCTTGACTGGGCTGAAGCGCTGATCGGCGCGCATTTCGCGATCAATAACCCACAGGCAAGTTCCGGCTGCGGCTGCGGTACTTCCTTCGCGATCGGCTGATCCCCCTGCTTCGTCTTTGCACCTTCAACGTCAATTCCATCCGTGCGCGTGCCGCGCATGTCGCGCGGTTTCTGGAACGGCAACAGCCCGATCTGGTGTTTTTGCAGGAAACCCGTTGCACGGCGGAACAGGTCCCGGCGATGGAATTCTCGGGCCTTGGCTACAAGACCCATGCGGTGGGTCAGACCGGCGGGCGGAATGGCGTGGCCGTGCTGTCGCGCATCCCCTTTGAAGTCCTGGCCGAGGCACTGCCCGGCGATGCCGAAGACACCCAGGCCCGCTATATTGAAGTGGCGGCGGCCGGGCTGCGCGCGGCGGGCATCTATCTGCCCAATGGCAATTCCGGGGGAGACGCCGGCTTTGCCTATAAGCTCGCCTGGATGGATCGGCTGCGCGGCGTGGTGCAGGCCCGTCTTGACGCCTTTCTGCCTTTCGCGGTGCTGGGCGATTATAATGTCTGCCCGACCGAGGCCGATCTTGCCCCCGGCGCCCTGCCGGCCACCGATGCGCTGGTCCATCCCGAAAGCAGGGCGCGGTTTCGTGCCCTTATGCACCTTGGCATGACGGATGCGCTCCGCGCGCTGCATCCCACTGATACGCTTTATACCTATTGGGATTACGGCGCCGCCTTTGAAGCCAATCGCGGCCTTCGCATTGACCACGCGCTTCTCAGCCCCGAATTGGCCGAGCGCCTGGAAGCCTGTGAGGTTGATATTCCCCCGCGCGCCGAGGCTCAGCCTTCGGACCACACGCCGCTGATCGTCACCCTGCGGGACACCTAACGAAGCATCCGCCCCGGTCCAGCCTGCGCTACTACAATCGGCCGGCTGACCGCGTGAATCGGCGCCGAGCGATAGGCATCAAGCCCTCGCCCTGGCGAAGCCCCACCCGAGCCCTCCGCGGAAGCCCCTGCCGACATGCCCCCGCCGCTACCGCCAGCCAGCGGAATGATCCGCGCGCGATCGGCCCGATTGCTGAGCGAAAGGCCGCCCGTGCTGGCCAGGGCAACACTACCCCAACCGCCACGTAGCCGCGCCAGCGCCATGGCTTCGGCTGAACTATCCCCGGAATTGCGCGCTTCCTGTTCCCAGGCAGCCAGCACTTTTTCCCGATACGGCCCGGCCCTTTCGGGTGTTTGCGAATGGTAATGCCCCGCCGCCTGGCGCCAATCCGCTCGTCCGCCATTAAGTTCGGTCAGGAAGCGCGCCGCGTAACGGGCATTGATCAGCGGGTCAAAAGCTTGCTCAAGCGATGCAAAGGCATTGGCGTGGTGATGCAGGTTCACCTGCATGCAGCCGACGTCAATGATACGCACCCCTCGGGCCTGCAATTGCCGGACATGGGCAATGGCTGCCTCTCGCGTTGGGAAATATTTGCCCTCTCCCTCCGCATTTGTGGTCCAGGGCCAGGGGGCGAATTGCCCGGTTTCGGGGTCACGACGGCCGGATTCAACCCGGCCAATGGCCTGCAACAAGCCGCGCGGCAGATTGGCGCCGCGCTCGGCCTCGGCAATGGCGGCGCGGCATAAATGCCCTTCGCTGAAGCCCCTGGCTGGCATCAACTGCGCTGAAGCCGAAGCTGGCCATAGGGCCATGCCAAGCAGAACACAGGCCGCAAGGGCAAGCGTATAGGAAAGGCGCGGGAAGAATGGTCGGGCCGAAAGCATGGGTCAGGTGTCGCAAGCCGCGTGCCAGATTTACCCGTGCGGACCAGACATTACGCAAGAAAACCCTTGGTTAACATTGCAAAAGGCCATTTTGCTGCACTGCAAAAAATATCTTGCCAAGCCCGGATCGGGCACCTATATCCGATTTGTACGGCGGTTTCCGCTGTACATTCTTGGACGTTTCCTCCCTAAACTTGGCGGTGTCTTCGGGCACCGCCCTTTTTTTGACCTCAGCGATCCGGGGTCAGGAAATTCCATTCCACACGCGCCAGGCTTTCGATCAGGTTGGTCATATCCCGCTGCAAAGGGCCAAATCCCGGCAGGCGTTCGATCCGCGCCTCATCCATGTAAAGGTTCCGCGCCACTTCGATTTGCAGCGCATGGGTCGCTTCACGCGGGCGGCCATAATGGCGGGTGACAAAGCCCCCCGCGTAGGGGTCATTGCGCCTGACCTTATAGCCAAGGCCGATCAACGCTTCTTCGACCAAGCGGGTCGCGCGCGGCGTACATGCTGTGGCATGCGCATCGCCCAACACAAAATGTGGTGGGTTCGCCAAATGCGCGGGGTGGGCCGGCATGGAATGGCAATCAATCAGCAAGCAATAGCCGAATTTTGCCCTGGTTTCGGCGATCAGCCCGGCCAGCGCGGCGTGATAGGGCTCCCAACAGGCGCGGATGCGCGCCTCGGCCTCGGCAAAGCTGAGTTTGCGGCGGTAGATTTGCTCGCCCCCTGTGACAATCCGCGCCAGCGTGCCAAGCCCGGCGCCCACCCTTGGGCTGGAGCTATTGACCCAAGGCGGCAAGGGGTCGGCGAACATGGCGGGGTCTAATTCCCAGGCTTCCCGGTTCACATCGCACCAAACCCTGGGGAAGCTGGCGGCGATCAGCGGGGCCCCATGAGCGGGGGCGGCGGCGAAGATTTCATCCACGAAGGAATCCTCGCTCCGGCGCAGCGCAATCGGGTCCATACGGGTATCCAAAAACAGTTGGTCCGGATATTGCTGACCCGAATGAGGTGACGCAAAGACCAGGGGGATGGTCTGACGTTCCGGCCGCTTGATGAGGTACGGTTCAACCTGTCCCGGGTCTTGGGCGGCGTGAATGGGGGAATTCATGGATAAAGTCTCGAAACCACACCGCGTACCTTCCGTCACACTGGCGCATCGCCGGTAGAATGACGCCATCATTAGATGATTTTAGGCTTTAGGGGATATACGGGCTGTCATGGCGCGCAAGGGAAGAGGCTCGCAAAGCGGCGGTGATCTGATCATCGTGCGCAGGGAAGAAGGGGGCGGGCACGCGCATCATGGCGGAGCCTGGAAGGTTGCCTATGCCGATTTCGTGACGGCGATGATGGCCTTCTTCCTGCTGATGTGGCTGATCAACGCCACCACCGAAGAACAGCGCCGTGGCATCGCTGATTACTTCAACCCGACTAATGTGATGTCCCGTTCCGAATCCGGCTCAGGTCGGCCCTTTGGCGGCCAGACACCCAATGATGATGCGGCCCTGATGTCCACCACCGGCACGATCTCAGTGCAGCCTGGCAAGCGCCCGGTGGTCATGGATGTTGATGAGGATGACAGCCGCACGCCGGCAGAACCTGTCCCCCGGCGCGAAGGCCCGGTTGGTCAAGAAGATGCCGAGAATGCGCGGCTTGTGCTGCGCACACCGCCGGGCGCGCTGGTGGGGCCCGAGCAGCCGCGCGGTGGCCCGTCAGAAGAGCCTTCCCCGGAACAGCGGCCAGAGAATGTCGGTGAGGCGGAATTGCGCCAGGAACTCGCCAAGCGTGAACGTGAAGCCTTTGAGGCCGCAGCAGAACAAATTCGTGAGGCCGTGCGTTCCGACCCTGCCCTTGCCGATCTCGGCCGCCAATTGCTGATTGAACAAACGCCTGAGGGTATGCGCATTCAATTGGTGGATGCGGAGCGCCAGCCCATGTTTGCGCTGGGCGGTGCGGCGCCCAATGACCGCGCACGAGCGCTGCTGCAGCGCGTGGCGCAGGTAATTCAGCGCCTGCCCAATGCCATCAGCATCGCCGGACATACCGATTCCACACCCTTCCGTGGCGGTGGTGAGCGCAGCAATTGGGATCTTTCCACCGAACGCGCCAATGTCACGCGCCGCCTGCTTGTTGATGCTGGGATTGCCGATAACCGCATCAGAAACCTTGCAGGTCATGCGGAACGTGATCTGCTGATACCGGAACAACCAACCGCCGCAGCCAATCGCCGTGTTTCCATCACGCTGATCAGTCAGGCGCCGGGGACACCACGCCCATGATCTCGATTGCTGGCTTTATCTTTCTGCTAGTCTGCGTCTTTGGTGGCTACATTCTTGCCGGCGGCAAGATGGAAATCATCTTGATGGCGCTGCCATTCGAATTCGCCATCATCGGGGGCGCTGCCTTCGGCTCCCTTCTGATGGCCAACAGTATATCCGAGGTGAAGCACATCCTTGGCAGTTTCAGCAAAATCCTGAAGGGCGGCAAATACAAGCGCCAGGATTACATGGAATTACTGAGCCTGCTTTTCTGGCTGGTGCGCCTTGCGCAGACCAAGGGGCCGATGGCGATTGAACCGCATATCGAAAAGCCCGAGGAAAGCGCGGCCTTCATGAAATTCCCTAATATCCTGAAGGATCATCACACCGTTGCGATCATTTGCGATTACCTTCGCATGGTCGGCATGAATGCCGATGACCCGCATCAGATTGAGGATGTGATGGCGCGCGAATTGAAGAAAATGAAGGAAGAGGAATTGCACAGCGCACATGCGCTGACAAGCGTGGCTGATGCGCTGCCTGCGCTTGGGATCGTCGCCGCCGTCATGGGTGTGATCAAGACCATGGCTTCTATTGACCAGCCACCCGCTATCCTTGGCAAAATGATCGGTGGCGCGCTGGTCGGTACATTTTTGGGCGTATTACTTGCCTATGGGCTTGTCGGTCCCTTCGCCGCGCGCCTCAAGGCCGTGATCGAGGAAGAGGCGAAATATCACGAGGTGATCCGTGCGGTGCTGGTGGCACATTTGCACGGCAATGCCCCGCAGGTTGCCGTGGAGACCGGACGCAAAATGGTGCCGACTGATCTGATGCCGAGTTTCGCGCAATTGGAAGAATCACTCCAAGAGCTCAAAATCTGAAGACTGGTTGAGCCTTAAGCCTTTTTCGCCGGAATACCGGTTCTGAGCTGCGGCGGCGCCGCCCCGCGCCCCTGCCCCGCCGGATCACCAGGATCAGAATCGCTTGGGCCGACTTGCCGCCCACCACCGCGGCCACGACCCGCTTCATCACTTGGGTCAGCATCAGTCGGCCCTGCCTGTTGGCCCCCACGCCGCCCGCGCCCTGGCGCATCGCCAGGATCGGCATCGGTCGCGCCATTGCCCCCACGCCCCCTTCCTGGTTCATCACCCGGATCGGCATCGGTGGCTTCCAGAGAGCGACCGCCACCCGCCACACCGCGCCCATTGCCCGGTTCATCATTGGGGTCAGCATCAGTTTCACCACTGCGGCGCTGTTCGGGGCGCGGCTGGTTTTTGCCCGGTAGCTCGGGTTCGGTTGGTGCGGGCGATTTGCGCCCCTGCGCCAGCGCGACGCTAACGGGAACCACAAGCCCTGTGGTTGCAAGCCGAAGCACCAAAAGGCGGCGCCGCAAGGGCGAATCGGGGGGAAGTGACACGGTTCTATCCTTCCTTGCAGCAGCGTCTCGTCTGTGAATGCGACGCCATTCATAGCGCGATTTCTTGAAACGCGCCGCGTCGAAACACCGCTTGATGTTAATTTTTTGACGTCGCCTTCCCTATAAGGGCAAAGCATGAAGCCTTTCCTGATGTATGAAAGCAACCCGGCCGGCGTCCCAGATATCACGGCGATTAAGTGCCGGCGCAGGCTTTCGCTAACTGGAAGCCACGCCACCAGAAACTCCATAAAAACATTGGGTTAAAAAATTTTCGTCCTCGGGATCATTTTTCGCTTGCCAAATTGTTCTTGTTTTGTTCTTATGCTCCCTATGAGCAGCACCCTTTACCAAGACCCCTCCCTGATCATCCCGCAACGTCCTGTGCGCGTGCGTTTTCAGACGCGCCGCGCAGGCTTCGATAAGGCGCGCAGCGCCATGCGCGATTTCACGCTTCTGCTGGCGCTCGCCTGGGGCGCGGCGGAAGTGGCGCTTTGGCTGAGCGGGGGCTGAAGGCCCTTTAGCTTGCTTGGCCATCCCGGGCGCGTTCGCGCAAAATGGCGACCGCCTGGCGCAGCCCATCGGCGATATTCTCCGGCGGCATGGCGCCCGAGAACAGTAAATGCCGATCCAGCACAAAGGATGGCACGCCGGAAATCCCAGCCTGGCGATAGCCCTCATCCTCGGCCAGCACCTCATGCCAACCGGCCTCGCCGGCGCTGAAGGCGGCCAGGCTTTCGGCTGATATCCCCGCCGCCATGCCAAGGCGCGCGAGTGTCGCGGCATCGCCAATATCTCCGCCATCTTGGAAATAGGCTTGGAAAATCGCCTCGGCCACTTCGCGCTGCCGGCCATCGGCGCCCGAAAGCCGGATCAGCCGATGCGCCTCCAACGTATTGGGGGTGCGCGCCATCAGATCATGGCGGAATTCAAGCCCGACGATCCGCCCGGCATCGGCGACGCGCCGGTCCAATTCCTGGGATTTTTCGAGCGAGCCGAATTTAGCGCTGCGGTATTCCCGCCGATCCACCCCTTCCGCCGGCATTTCGGGGTTCAACTGGAAGGGCCGGAAACGGACATTAAAATGCAGCCCGTCTTCAGCCAGCATGCCGAGTGCCGCATCCAAATTACGCTTGCCGAT
>JBILPX010000022.1:0-17759 GCA_044373565.1 Roseomonas sp. | reverse complement strand
CACTTGGCCTGTTCGCTGTTCACGCATTTGACCGGCGCGCGGATGAACGAAATCCCCTATCGCGGCGAAGGCCCCGCCTTGAATGATGTGGTGGCGCAGCAAGTGGATAGCGCCTGCTTGCTGGCCCCCGCCGCCGTGCCGCAAATCCAGGCTGGCACCATGCGCGGGCTGCTGACGGGCGCCACCACACGCAACCCCAATGCGCCGGGCGTGCCATCCGCGCCGGAAGCCGGGGTGCCTGACTATATCTTCCAAGGCTGGAACGCGATTTTCGCCCCGCGCGGCACGCCCGCGCCCGTGGTGCAGAAGCTGGATGAGGCTTTGCGCGCCGCCTTGAATGACCCTGCCATCCGCAAGCGTATTGAGGATTTGGGCTCTATCCCCGCCGCGCCGGACCAGATGGGGCCGGAAGCGCTGGCGCGGCTGGTGCGGGCCGAGGTGGATCGCTGGGCAACGGTGGTGCGGGCGGCCGGGATTCAGCCGCAGTAAGGTCGCCGCAGTATTTCGGGCAGGCGCTTCACAGCGCCTGACTCACCCATTCCCCAATCGCGAGCACCTTCGCATCTTCGCCGATGCGGCCAGCAATCTGCACCCCAAGCGGCAAGCCCTTCGGCCCCGCCCCCGCCGGCACCGTCACGCATGGCCCGTGCAGCAGCGTCCAGAGCGAATTGAAGGAAGGATCACCCGTCCAGCCAATCCCCGCCGGCGCCTCACCCGCCGCCGAAGCGGTAATCACCGCATCAAAACCTTCAAGCGCGCCAGGTAGCGCCGCGCGCGCCTTGGCTTGCACCAGCTTGCAGGCATCAAGCTGCGCGGTTGGGAAACGCTTCGCCCAATCAAGCTTTTCCTTGATCAAATCAGAAAGCTGCGCCCGCGCTGCCGCCAATTCCCAACCGAGTGACTGCACGCTTTCCATATTCGTCACATATTCATGGGCATCGAAGGCTTCAGTCATCACCTCGGGCAGGGTGATTTCCACCACCTCAGCGCCTGCCTTTCTACAAGCCGCGATGGCGCGTTGCATCAGCGCCAAAGTCTCGGGCGCTGCCTTGGCCGCGGGCGGGCCCAGGGTGAAAGCCAGGCGCGGCGCGCGGGGCAGTTTGGCTTCGGGGTTGCCGTAGTCACGCCCCGTCATCGCGCCCATGGAAAGCGCGCAATCGGCAATGCTGCGTGCCATGACGCCGATCGTGTCATGGCTTTCGCTCATTACCTTCATGCCGCCGCGATGGATGGTGCCAAAGCTCGGCTTAAAACCGACAATGCCGCAAAACGCCGCCGGGCGGATGATGCTGCCGCCGGTTTGCGTGCCGAAGGATAGCGGGAAGAACCCCGCCGCCACGCCAGCGGCGGAACCGGATGAAGACCCGCCCGGCGTATGGTGCTTATTGGCCGGGTTGGTCGTGGCGCCCGGATGACGTGTGGCGAATTCCGTCGTGATGGTCTTGCCGATAATCAGCGCCCCCGCCGCCCGCGCCATGGCAACGGCTGCCGAATCACTCCGCGGCCGATGCCCAGCCCAAATCGGTGAGCCATATTGGGATGGCATATCGCCGGTATCCAGCACATCCTTCACGCCAAAAGGAATGCCCTTAAGCGGCGCCGGCGGGCCACCCTTGTCCAAAGCCGCCGCCCCACGCCGCACCAGCGCGGGATCAAGCCAGGCAAAGGCGCGTACCTCAGGCTCGCGCTCAGTGATGCGCGCCAGGCAAGCCTCGGCCAAGGCAGAGGCGGTCAGGGAGCCTGCGGCGATGCGCCGCGCGGCTTCAGAAGCGGTCAGGTCTGCGATTTCGGTCATGAGTGCCAGAGTGCCGCGCCCATGGCGTGCGTCAAGCGGGGCCGCGCACTTAATATCTGGCGCGGCGCGCCCAGCCGGTCCAGAAAGGGGGCGCATGACGAGCTCAATCAGGATCATCCCAACCCCGGATGGGGCGCTGACCTACGCCATCCCCTTCCCGCCTGAGGAAACGCCGGCCGTCACCGCGCGCGATCTGCTGGGCGCCTGGGAAGCGGCGCGCGGTGCCGCAGGCGCGGAGATTTGGGGCAGCCCGCGCCGTCTTATTTTCCGCCGCCCGGATGGGGAGGCGATGGAATTGCTGTTGGCCGATGCCGATGCGGCCTGTTGGGCGGAAGCGGTGGATGCGCGCCATGGGCTTGCCACGCCCCAGGGCCTCGCGATTTGCCTGAGGCTTCTGGCGCTGATCGAGGCCATGGGGCGGATCGCGCGCCTCAAGGGTTTTTTTGCGCTGCGCGCCACCGGGGCGGAATTGCACCCTGCCCTGCTGCGCGCCGCCGCCAGCGTGCCGCTTGATCCGGCGGGCCGGTTCGACGAGGCTGCACTTACCGCGTTACTATCCCGGATGATTCCGGCGGGAGCCACTTCATGATTCGTCTTTTGCCCTTACTGCTGGTCATCGCGGCCTGCGCGCCACGTGAAGCGCCGCCTTCCCCGCGCGGTGCGGTCGCTGGCGCCACACCTGAATTGCAGCGCATCTGCACGCAGGAAGCAGAACGTGTCGTCAATTTCCGTGAACGCGGTCAATTGATGCGGGCAGATTCAAATTTCGGTGACAGCGACTTGGCAAATGACGTGCCCACCGCACGGCTTCGTTACGATAACTTTCAGCAGCAGACCCTGCGCGACAAGCTGATCCGCGAATGCGTCCGCAATGCAGGATCCGGCCAGCCGCCGGTTGATCCGGGAAACCAACGCCCTCAGACTCTGCTCCCACGGCGCTGAAGGCGGCAAGCGCGCATGGCATCCCTTTCGGTTCTGACGCGCGCGCTTTCCCATCGTAACGCCAAGGTTTTCTTCACTGCCTCCCTGATTTCCTGGACCGGGCTTTGGATGCATCGCATCGCCATTTCCTGGTTCGCCTGGGAATTGACCGGTAGCGCCTTCTGGGTCGGCATGGTGGCGTTTTGTGATCTGGCACCAGCGGTGGTGATCAGCCCGATTGCGGGCGCCATTGCGGATCGCACCGATCGGCTGAAGCTGACCTTCTGGAGTCAGGCGATGATCGGCGTCATGGCCGCCATCATCGCGCTGCTGGTGGCCGTGGGGAAGCTTGATATCTACACCCTGCTGGCGCTTGAGGTGCTGAATGGGATCGCTTCTTCCTTCGCGCAGCCGGCGCGGCAATCGCTCATGCCCGGGCTTGTGCCGCGCAATGACCTGACCGCGGCGGTGGGGCTGAATTCGCTTTGCTTCAATGTGGCGCGGTTTATCGGGCCGGCGCTGGCCGGGCCGCTGATTGCGGTGGCGGGCGTGTGGCCGGCCATTGCTGCCAATGCGGTTGCTTATTTCATTGCAACCGCCACCACGCCCTTGCTCAAGGTCTCGGCCGAGGAACGCCAGGGACACGCCAAAACAAAATCCCTATGGGGGGATATGCGGGATGGGCTGCGTTACGTGGCCGGGCATCCGGGCTTGGGGCCGATCCTGACCTATGCGGCGATTATCGCACTACTACTGCGGAGCCTGCCGGAAATCCTGCCGCCCTATGTGGAACGGCAATTCGGCCTGGGGGCGGAAGCGCTGGCGGTGCTGACAGCGGCTTTCGGCGTTGGCGCCTTGTTGTCGGGTATCTTTGTCTCCGCGCGCGGCAAGATGGGCGGCACGACCAGGCTCGCGGTTTTCGCACCGGCGGCGATTTCGCTGGCCATGGTGGGCTTCGTCGCAACAAGCTGGTTTCCCTTCGGCGTATTTTGTGCCGCCATTATGGGCGCGGCCATGTCGGTGCATGGGATTTGCGCGCAGACGCTCGCGCAATCGGCGTCAGACCCCGCCATGCGCGGGCGGGTGCTGAGCCTTTGGGGCCTGATTGTGCGCGCCTTTCCAGCCCTTGGCGCCCTGCTACTCGGCGCGGCGGGGGAGGTCTTCGGCATGACGCTACCAACCCTTGCCGCCGTGCTGCTTTCGGCCATAGCCATTGCCTGGGGGATCAAACGCCTGCCCGCCATGGCGCGGGTGCTGGAAGGCGATGGGGCGAGCGATCCCGCAAAACGTTGAACCTGAATGAGGCATGAGAATGATTGAAGCGGCCATTGTGGGCATGGGGCGCTGGGGCCAGACCCTGGTTGATAGTGTGCAGAACCGGAACGATGCCGGTATCCGCTTCATCGCCGGCAGCACGGGCCGGCCGGAACGCGCTGCCGAATGGGCCGCGCGGCAGGGGGTGAAGATCCTGCCCGATCTGGACGCTATTTTGGCGGAACCGCGCGTCAAGGCGGTGGTGATCGCATCCCCCCACCAGATGCACGCGGATCAGGTGATTGCGGCAGCACGCGCGGGCAAGCATGTGTTTGTCGAAAAACCCTTCACCATGACGAAGGCGAGTGCTGAGGCCTCAGTTGCCGCCTGCAGGCAGGCGGGCGTGGTGATGGCGCTTGGCCATAATCGGCGCTTCCTGCCGGCGGTGGCCGAGATGAAAAAGCTGATCGCCGCTGGCGCACTTGGCACCTTGCTGCATGTCGAAGGCCAATTCAGCGGGCCGGGTGCGCTTTCCTATCAGCCGGGCATGTGGCGCACGGACGCCCATGAAAGCCCGCTGGGGGGCATGGGCGGCATGGGCATCCATATGATTGATATGATGATCAATCTGGCCGGCCCGATTGCCGAGGTAACGGTGCGCTCCCTTGCGCGGGCTTTGGCCAATGGCATGGATGATACAACGGCCGGGCTGTTTTCCTTCGCCTCTGGCGCCACGGGTGGCTTCGCGACCCTCGCTTACGCACCGAGGGTCTGGCGCGTAGCGCTGTATGGCACGGATGCGGCGCTGGAATTGAACGGCCATGAGAAACTGAACTTCACCCCGCGAGATGGTGAGGGCTGGATCAAGGAATTCCCGAAGACCGACATCGAACATGCTGAACTTGCAGCTTTTGCTGCCGCCATTACGGGTGGTCCGGCTTATCCCCTGCCGGTTGAAGAAGCGATCCATGGCGTAGCAGTGTTTGAAGCCATGATCGGCGCGGCGGCTTCGGGCAGTACTTATCGCGTCGCTTAGGTGCGGCGATTTCGCGCCCGGGCAGTTTTGTTCTAAAACCCAATCCAGCGCTTGGCGCTGGGCAACATTCGGAAAGGCCGGACATGAGCAAAATCAATCGTCAGGGATCTAACCAGATCCTTTCATCCTCAGTCGAATATCATAATTTCGTGTTCCTTGCGGGGCTCACGGCTGATGACCTATCCAAGGACATCAAGGGCCAGACGGCCGAAGTGATCGCCAAGATTGATGCCGCGCTGGAAGCCAATGGCACGGACAAGACCCGCATGTTGTCCGCGCAGATTTGGCTGAAGGACATCCGCGATCGCGGCGCGATGAATGAGCTGTGGACCGCCTGGCTGCCAGCCGGCGGCGCCCCGGCGCGTGCCTGCGTCGAAGCCAATATGGCCGATCCGCGCCATTTGGTGGAAATCATGGTCACGGCCTGCCGCTGACAGTCCAAGGCTGAATGCGCCAGAGCGAAAGCTTGGCGCATTCATGGCACTGGATCGAAACGCCCGGCGGTAACTGCCGTGCGTCTTTTTTATGCGCGCGCTGCTACAGCCAAGGCCGGCGTCTGGCGCGGCAGGGTCTGGTAACCGCGTGGCCCATAGCCAGGATTGGCCACGCGCGGCAGGGCAGCGGTCGCGATAGTTTCTATCACGCGCGACTGCAGCGAAATGGCGCGTTCGAGCAATTTACGATTCTCGCTGCCGAGATTTTCCAGTTGCTTGGTCAGCATCTGTGCTTCTTCCCGCATGGCGCCATCAGGCCGCGTGCCATGCTTCGCCTGGGCAGCATAGGCCTGGGCGAAGGCATCGGTCGCGGCAATCTTGCTTTCGGCAAGCTTGGCAGCACGCGATAGATCAAGCTTCGCCAGCGCCTCATTCTCCGCACGCAGAGCATGAGCCAGCCTTTTGCCGGCGATCAACAACGCATCCATCATGATTGGGCCTCTCCCATATTGGGGGTTTGTGCTCCGTTTTGGCGGAGCAATTCGCGATAAACAGAATCGGCAATGCCAACACCGCCAGCCCGCACGGCGGATGCCGCGAAGGCTTCGACAAGCAACGGGCGCCATTGCGCCTCGGCCGCGCCGCCACCGAAGGAGGATTTGGACATATCTACGGTTGCGAACATCGGCTGCAGCAAGAACCCCAGCGCCTGGGCTTCGAAATCCTTCGCGGATTTGCGCATGGCGGCTTCGGACTGGGCGCCGGCCTGTGGCTGGCGAATGGCACGCTGCTGCGGAGCGGCAAGATTAGCGGCGTCCAACATCAGCGGAACTCCATATCGGCTTGCAAGGCGCCAGCGGCCTTGATGGCTTGCAGGATCGTAATCAGGTCACGTGGGCCAACACCCAGGCTGTTCAGGCCACGCACCAATTCCTGAAGGGTCACATTCTGGGGCAGAATGCCCATGCGGCGATCCGCTTGGTCGTCAACCTCAATGCCAGTATTCGGCACCACGGTGGTTCGCCCCTCGGCAAAGGCATTAGGCTGACTGACTTGCGGGGTTTCGGTTATACGAATGGTCAGGTTGCCCTGAGCGATAGCCACGGTGGAAACGCGCACCGCGTCACCCATCACAATTGTCCCCGTCGCCTCATCAATGACCACGCGGGCGATCTGGTCGGGCACAACGCGCAGCCTTTCGATATCAGTCAGGAAGGCAATCGGATCACGCCCATTGAGCGCCACGGAAACAGTGCGCGGGTCGGTGACGGTCGCCATATTACCGCGTGTTGCCCCATTGATGGCGGCCGCAATGCGCCGTGCCGTTGTCAGGTCAGGGTTGCGCAGCGCCAGGCGCACACGGTCGCGGTTGGTGAGCGTGAAGGGAATTTCACGTTCCACAATAGCGCCGTTGGAAATGCGCCCCGCGGTCGGCACGCCGCGCGTGACGGAAGCGCCTGGCCCGCGTGCGGCAATGGCGCCGGTGGCAAGGGCACCCTGCGCCACTGCGTAGACTTCCCCGTCCGCGCCAAGCAGTGGCGTGACCAGCAGCGTGCCGCCGGTAAGGTTCGTGGCATCGCCAAGGGCTGAGACCGTTACGTCAATGCGGCTACCGGGCCGGGCAAAGGCAGGTAAATTCGCCGTCACCATGACGGCGGCAACATTCTTGGTATCCAATTGGCGTTCAAAATCGCGCGTATTGATGCCGAGTCGTTCCAACATCCCGACCAGCGATTGGCGGGTAAAGACCGCGCTTCTCAGGCGGTCCCCCGTGCCATTCAAGCCAATGACGAGGCCGTAGCCGACAAGCTGGTTGTCGCGCACACCCTCCATATCCACTATATCCTTGATACGGACTTGGGCTGCGGCGGGCGGCGCAAGAAAACACACCGCCAACATGAGGGCGGTAAAGATTTTTGCGAGCGCTTGCGCTATACGGATCAAGATCAGTCTCCGTCAGTCACCCAATGGACGGGCGGCATGATGGAAACCTAACCGCAAGGTCCGTGCCAGGGTTTTAGGGCTCCTCGGGCGAGTCTCATCGGCAAAAGCTGCCGGGCCCCGGTCGAGCCTGCCGGGCTAGGGCGGAACAGGAGGTCAGATGGTCGTTATTCGTGGCGTGACAGGTGGCGCAAATGTGCCGGGTTCGCGGCCAGCGCGCGGCGCTTCTGGAGGCTTTCGTGTGGGAGGCGGCGCGGAGGAAACGCGCGAAGCCAGTGCCAGCACGGGGGTTTCCGCAGCCACCGCCATGGGGCTTTTGGCCGTCCAGGAATTGGGCCCGGCCAAGGAACGCAATGCCCGCGCCTTCCGTCGCGGTGAGGATATGCTCAAGGAATTGAAGGCCCTTCAGTTGGAATTGCTGGAAGGCCGCGCCGATCCTGCTCGGCTAAAGGAACTTGCCCGGCTGACTGAGGGCGAAAAACCCGCCGATCCGGGCTTGGCTGAGGCGGTTGCGGCGATTGCACTGCGCGCCCGGCTGGAATTGGCCCGGCGCGGCCTGGAAAGCTGAAATCGGCTTTTGTCAGATATTTGTCTTGAAACGCCCCCTGGCGCCCCCGGGCAAGCCGGTATAGAAGGCAGCCAATCCGACGAGACAGGTTTCAGTAAAGAAATCACCTCGGCGGTTGTGCAAGGCGGGGGAAGAAAAAGATATGTTGGTGACATTGCCGCCCGATTACCGTCCCTCGGCTTCCGAGGAATTCATGAATGCGCTTCATCTGGAATATTTCAGACAGAAGCTTCTCAGATGGCGGCAGGATCTTGTACGCGAAGCGGTTGAGACGCTGTCTTCCCTTTCCGAAGGTGGCATTGCTGAGGCGGATCTCGCAGATCGCGCTTCGGTTGAAACGGACCGGGCACTTGAACTCCGCACCCGGGATCGGTCGCGCAAATTGGTCAACAAAATTGATCAGGCGCTAGAGAGAATCGAACACGGTACCTATGGCTATTGCGAGGAAAGCGGAGAGCCGATTTCGCTCCGCCGACTGGAAGCCCGCCCCATCGCTACCATGACGATCGAGGCGCAGGAGCGCCATGAACGTATGGAACGCGTGCATCGCGACGATTGAGCGGGGGGCATAACGCCCGCCTGGCTCAGAGGAACCCCACCGGGTCCACATCCACCTGCACCCGAACATTGCCGGGTACATCCACCTTCGCTAGCCATTCGGCCAATAGACGCTGTACGCCAACATCGCGCCGCGCCTTGATCAAGAGCCGCCGGCGATGCCGCCCGCGCAGCAAGGCGAGCGGCGCAGGCGCGGGTCCCAGAACCTCCACCCCATCCCCCATCGGGGCCGCACGGCCCAAATCCCGTGCGATTCGGTCCGCTGCCTTTTCATCCGGGGAACTCACGATCAGCGCCGCAAGCCGGCCAAAGGGCGGCCAATGCCCTGGCCGCCGCGCTTCGGCCTCGGCCGCCATGAAGGCTTCATATTCGCCGGATACCAGCGCCTGCATCACCGGATGATCCGGCGAGAAGCTTTGCAGCAGGACGCGCCCAGGATGTTCCGCGCGCCCCGCACGGCCGGCCACCTGATGCAGCAATTGCACCGTGCGTTCAGCGGCGCGCAAATCACCGCCGGCAAGGCCAAGATCCGCATCCACCACGCCCACCAGCGTCAGATAAGGAAAATGCCAGCCCTTGGCGACGATTTGCGTACCGATGATCAGATCAACCTCGCGCTTTTCAATCGCTTTGGCTGCGGCAGAAGCGGCGGCGGGGCCGGGCAGCGTATCGGATGCCATGACTAGGCGGCGCGCTTCGGGGAAAAGGGTGGCGGCTTCTTCCAAAACACGCTCCACCCCAGGCCCGATTGGCACCGTGCTATGCGGCGCGGCGCAGCTTGGGCAATGGTTGGGCGGCGCTTCGACATGGCCGCAATGGTGGCATTGCAGCCGCCGCGCAGCGCGGTGTTCCACCAGCCAGGCGGTGCAATTCGGGCAACGCAGCCGATGGCCACAGGCGCGGCAGAGCGTGAGTGGCGCATAGCCGCGCCGGTTCAGGAACAGCATGGCCTGTTCGCCGCGCTTGAGCGTTTCCGCCACGGCGGCCACCAAAGCAGGACTCAGGAAGCGCCCGCGCGGCGGGCTTTCGCGCCTGAGGTCAATCAGGCCAATCTCCGGCATCACCGCGCCACCGTGACGCGCCGCCAGATGGCATTCAGCGTATCGCCCGGCGCGGGCATTGGTGAGGGTTTCAAGCGAGGGTGTCGCGCTTACCAGCACACAGGCAGCATCGGACAAGCGCGCCCGCACCACGGCCATGTCGCGCGCGTGATAGATCACGCCTTCTTCCTGCTTGAAGGCGGTTTCATGTTCTTCATCCACCACAATCAGACCAAGATCAGGAAAAGGCAGAAACAGCGCCGAACGCGCGCCGACCAGTACCGGGGCGCGACCTTCGGCCACCGCACGCCAGGTAATGCGCCGCGTGCGGGGTGAAAGCTCAGAATGCCAAAGTGCTGGGTCGGTGCCAAAGCGCACGCGGAAGCGATCAAGCCATTGCGCGGAGAGCGCGATTTCAGGGAGCAGCACCAAAGCCTGCCGCCCGGCCTGAAGTGCCGCGGCAATGGCTTCGAAATAGACCTCGGTTTTGCCAGAACCGGTCACGCCAGAAAGGAGCGTGGTGCCGTAAGCCACACGCGCCACGGCCAAGCGGAGCAGCGCGGCGGCCTCGGCCTGGTCAGAGTCCAGCACCGGGCCGGGGCGGGCCAGATCGGGCAGGCTGAATTCTTCAAGCGGCGGCAGCAGGCCGGGGATCAGTAGGCCGGCATCGGCCATACCGCGCAGCACGGCGGGTGCCACGCCGGCGTCCCGCGCCAGATCATCGGGCGCGCGCACATCGCCTGCGTGCAGCGCGGCCAGCACACGCTGGCGCGCGGGCGTCAGGCGCGGCGCTTCGGGCAAAGGATCAGCGCGGCACCAGCCGGCGCGATGGGGCTGCGCTTCGAGGGCGGCGGGGACACTCATGGCCATACGCAGCACCGCGCCGCGCGGGGAAAGCGTGTAGGCCGCGACCCAATCAACAAAGCGGCGCAGCTTTTCCGGCATGGGGGGCGCTTCCAGCACGGCGGCGATGGGGCGCAGCCGATGCTCCGGCAGGGTCGAATCGGGCGCTTCATCCCACACCACGCCAAGCACCTGCCGCCCGCCGAGCGGCACGGCGACGAAACTACCGGGCGGCGGCGCGTCACCCTCCGCCCGGTAATCATAGGCATCCGCCAGCGGCAGGGGCAGCAGAACGCGCAACCGCTTGGCCGGGTTGGATGAAATTGTTTCAGGCAAAACGGGCTGCATTCGCAAAGGGGCCGTCATGGGCTATTCTTTAGCTTGGCTGGTGATAGCGGGCTTGCGCTTTGCGTCGCGCAGCGCCATTCCCCGCCAATGTATTGTTGTTAGCCATGCAGGATCGGAATTCATGAAGTTCTTCGTTGATACCGCCGAAGTTGCCGAAATCCGCGCCCTCACCGAATTGGGTATGGTGGATGGCGTGACCACCAATCCATCGCTGATTGCCAAATCCGGTCGCGACATGAAGCAGGTGATTGCGGAAATCTGCGCCATCACGCCTGGGCCCGTCAGCGCCGAAGTGACCGCGACGGACGCTGCCGGCATGCTGGCCGAAGGGCGCTTTCTGCGCGCCATCGCGACCAATGTGGCGGTAAAGGTGCCGCTGACGGAAGCAGGGCTGATTGCCTGCCGGACGCTTGCCGCCGAAGGCACCTTGGTGAATGTCACGCTCTGCTTTTCCGCAGGCCAAGCGCTGCTGGCCGCCAAGGCGGGTGCCGCCTTCATTTCCCCCTTTGTCGGGCGGCTTGATGATATTGCGACCGATGGCATGCGGCTGATTGCGGACATTGTGCAGATATACCGCAATTACCCCACACTCCGCACCGAGGTTTTGGTGGCTTCCATCCGCCACCCTATCCATCTGGTGGAAAGTGCCAAGCTTGGCGCGCATGTGGCCACCCTACCGCCCAGCGTGATCCGCCAATTGCTGAAGCATCCCCTGACCGATAGGGGGCTGGAGGCGTTTTTGGCGGATTGGGAAAAAACAGGACAAAGCATCCTGTGAGCAACCCGCCCTCAGACGGGAAGGTCCCGAACGGGCCCTCGGCTGAGGAGGTGGAAGAATTCTTGCGCGCCAATTCCGGTTTCCTGGCGGAACGGCCTGAACTTTACCGCGCGCTGGCACCGCCGCGCCGCGTGCATGGTGATGGGCTGACTGACCACATGGCGGCAATGCTGGGCGCAGAACGCGAACGCGCATCCGCACTGGATGCGGAATTGCGCTTGGCTTTGGATGCGGAACGCGCCGGGCTTGGGCTGGTGTCACGCGTCAGGCTGGCAGTGCTGGCGCTGATGCGATCAGATGATGTGCCGGAAACTGTTGCGCAGGAATGGCCCAATCTTCTGGGGCTTGAAAGTTGCACCATTTGCATTGAGCCGCCGGAGAACCCGGCCCAGCTTTGGATGCGCCCGGAACAACGCCCCCTGCCCCGCGGCATGGTTGAAAAACTATTGGGGCGCGGGCGCGATGTGCTGGTGCGTAAAAAGCCAGAGGATGCCGAGACGCTGCATGGCGAAGCGGCGGGCCTGATCGTGCGCGATGCGCTGATACGCGTGACGGTGGCGCAGCAACCGCTCATGCTACTGGCGCTAGGCGCGCGGGATGCCAGCGCCCTGCCCGCCCGGCATGGCACGGAACCCCTTTTGTTCCTGGGCCGCGCAGTGGCGGCCGCGATTTCAAGGTAGCGTTTTATGGTCGCATTTTCCGAGCCGCCAATTGATTCCACTTGGCTTGGAAATGCACCGACATGACCGGGGCTGAGGCCGCTGCCACCTGGCTTGGCTGGTTCGCCCAGGAACGCCGCGCAAGTGCGCATAGCATCGAAGCCTATGGGCGCGATGTGGCGCAATTCCTTGGCTTTCTGACTGGGCATTTGGGGGCGGAGCCCGATCTGGCCGCGCTCGGCACGCTGCGGCACGCAGACTTGCGCGCGTTTCTGTCGGCCCGCGCCATGGAAGGCGATGTGGGCGCCACCCGCGCCCGCAAGCTTGCCGCTATCCGGAGTTTCCTGCGCTATTTGCAGCGCCATCAGGGCATGGCGCCTATCGCACTTGCTGGGCTGCGCGCGCCGCGTGCGAAAGTGCCTTTGCCGCGTGCGCTCAGCATCAAGGAAGCGCGCGCCGTTGCCGAAGAAATCCCCGATGTCTATGCGCTGGGCCGGCATGAAAACCCACGCCTGCAAGCCGCACGGGACCGCGCCTTGTTCACGCTGCTTTACGGTGCCGGGCTGAGACTGGGGGAGGCTTTGGCGCTGAATTTGGGTGATGCACCACGGCAAGGTTCAGAGGCTGCGCTTCGCGTAGTTGGCAAAGGCAATAAGGAAAGGCTGGTGCCGATATTGCCGGCGATCCGGGATGCCATGGCGGCTTATCTGGCCGAACGCGGCAACGGCGCGGCGGATGAGCCGCTGTTCATCGGCGCGCGTGGCGGGCGGCTTGATCCGGCGGTGGCACAAAAAAGGCTACGCGATTTTCGCAGACTTGCCGGGCTGCCGGAACATGCGAGCCCGCATGCGCTGCGGCATTCGTTCGCGACGCATTTGCTGGGCGGCGGCGCTGATTTGCGTGCGATTCAGGAATTGCTTGGCCATGCCAGCCTTTCCACCACGCAGCGCTATACGGCGGTGGATGCGGCGGCGCTGCTGGAGACCTGGCGCAAGGCGCATCCTCGGGCGGATTGACCGGCTAGTCTTGGCGCTGACAATATTGGAAATCGCGGGAGAAACGCCATGAGCATTCGCATCGGTATCGCCGGCATGGCCGGGCGCATGGGCCAGCTTTTAATTGAGGAAACCGCCGCCGCTGGTGCGGTATGTGTGGGCGGCACTTTGCGCGCCGGCGGCAAACCTGCCGCTTCTGGCTTGCAAAGCTTCCCAGATATTGCCTCGCTTTTCGCCGCGTCTGATGTGGTGATTGATTTTACCCATGCGGATACCGCCGCCACCCATGCAACTGCTGCCGCCGCCTGTGGCAAGGGATTAATCCTGGGCAGTTCAGGGCTTTCCGCAGCGGCAGAAGCAGCAGTGGCGGAAGCCGGCAAGCGCGCGCCGATTGTCTATGCTGCGAATTTCGCGCCAGGGGTCAATTTGTTCCTGGCGATTGCGGAGCGCATGGCGGCCGCGCTCCCCGGTGCGCAATATGATGCCGAGATTGTGGAGATGCATCACCGCCAAAAGGTGGATGCGCCGTCCGGCACGGCGGTCGCTTTGGGCCGCGCCGTGGCAGCCGGGCGCGGCACCACCATGGAAGAAGCCGGCATTGAAAGCGGACGCGATGGCCATTGCGGCCCGCGCGGCACCGGCACCATCGGCTTCGCGGCTTTGCGCGGCGGGCAGGTGGTGGGTGAACACACGCTGCTTTTCGCTGCCGCTTCAGAACATATCAGCCTGACGCATCGCAGTTTTGATCGGCGCGTCTATGCCACGGGTGCCGTGCGCGCGGCGCTTTGGGTGCATGGGCGGGCACCCGCGCTTTACGGCATGAAGAATGTGCTTGGAATGTAGTTTGGCTATCTCTGCCAATCAAAGGGCGCCGCGCGCGGCAGGCCGAGATTTTCGCGGAGCGTCGTGCCGGTGAATTCCTTGCGGAAGACACCTCGGCGCTGCAATTCCGGCACAACCAGGCGCACGAATTCCTCATAAGTGCCGGGCATGTGTGTGGCGGCCAGCACGAAGCCATCGCAGGCGCCACCTTCCAACCACGCCTGCATTTCATCCGCGACCCGCTTGGGCGTGCCGCAAAACACCGGGAATTCACGAATGGTGCCGCGCCCGGTGATTTCCACGAAATCGCGCAAGGTAGGGTTGCGCTTGCCGCTGGAAGCAACCACGCGATCACGCAGCGCTTGCAGGCCCTTGATGCCGGCCAATTCATCATCGGTGAAGGCATCATCCAAACCTTTTGACGCGAAATCATAATTCAGTGCTTCAGACAGCAGCGAAAGCCCATCAACCGGCTTCGCCAGGCCATCAATCAAAGCGCGCTTTTCCTCAGCCGCCGCTTCGGTTTCGCCGACAATACAATAAACGGCGGGGCAGATTTGTACTGTCGCGGGGTCTCGGCCAGATGCCGCGACTTGATCCTTGAAACCGCTATAGCCGCGCTTGGCGACTTCCATATTTGGGTAGATCACGAAAACCAAATCTCCCCAGCGCGCAGCGAAGCTTTTGCCACGACCGCTTTGGCCGGCCTGGATCAGAACGGGGCGGCCCTGAGGCGTGCGCGGCACCGTGAAGGGGCCACGGCTTTTGAACCATTTTCCCTTATGGTCCAGCCGCCGGACCTTGGTGGCATCGGCGAAGACACCGCTCTCACGGTCCTGGATGATGGCGTCATCGCCCCAGGAATCCCAATGCGACAGCACAACTTCCAGGAATTCATCGGCGCGATCGTAGCGCAGATCATGTTCCAGATGATCATCCGCGCCCATGTTGTGCGCTTCGCTGTCATTCAGTGATGTCACCACATTCCAAGCCGCGCGCCCGCCCAGCATGTGATCAAGCGTCGCGAAAACCCGCGCGACATGGAAGGGTTCGTAATAGGTGGTGGAATAGGTGCCGCCCAGCCCAAGCTTGGAGGTAGCAAGCCCCATCGCTGTCAGGATCGACACCAAATCAAGCTTCACCACGCGAATGCCATTGCGCACCGCTTCCGCATGGTCATGGCCAAGAATATCGGGCATGGCGAGGCGGTCATCAAAAAACGCCATATGAAAGCAACCGGCTTCCAGCGTGCGGGCGATGCGTTGGTAATATTCCGGGCGCAGATAATCCTGCATGGTCGCGGGGTGGCGCCAAGATCCGACATAGTTTGAACAATTCTGCGCTTGCAGAAAGGCCACCAGCGTCATTTGCTTCATTGGCATATTCCCTTTTCCCGTAGTGCATCATCGCGCAGGGGCGATGGTGCGGCAAGCCAATCAGCCCGGGTTTTGCGGCAGCCTTGCCAGATGGCTTTCCATCAACGCGCGCGCTGAATGCCCAAACAGCCGGATGCGGCGTGTCTCCGACATCACCAGCAAACCAACCGCAAGCGCGAAAGCTTCGGTTGCCACTTCCTGCCCGCCAAGCGCGCGCATGGGTGCGAGTGCCGCCATCAGCGCGGCATTCAAGCCGGGATCGAGCCCCTGCCCCAGCCCGCGTGGCGCAAGGCCGCCCCCGCCCAGGTAAAATCCCAGCGCCAATTCCTGTGGATGATCCGCATAGAAATCAAACAAGGCGAGTGCCGCGCCGCGAAAGCCATCCTGCGCCGCGCCCCTTTCCACCGCTGCCTTCAAGCGCACCAAGCTATCGCGCAGCACTTCCGCATAAATCGCCTCACGCGACGGGAAATGAAAATAAAGCGCCGCGGGTGTGTAGCCAGCGCGCGCGGCGATGGCGCGCAGGCTCGCCCCCTCAAGCCCCGCTTCGGTAAAAAGCGCTTTGGCGGCGGCAAGGATATGGTCGCGCTTGGCGGCGTTTTTGGCTGGTCGGGTCATTGACGGTAAAATTCTAACAGTGTTAGATTTTATCCGTCAACCGGTTATGGAAAGCCCCAATCATGCTGATGACTGCCGCCGATTATCGGGAATCGCTCAGGGCGCTGAAGCCACGCGTTATCGTGAATGGCCGCCAGGTGGCGAGTGTTGCGGATGAACCCCTGCTGGCGCCCGGCATCAATGCCATTGGCGTGACCTATGATTTCGCGCAGCGCACAGAATATGCCGGGCTGATGACAGCCACGCAGCAAGGCAGCGGGCGGATCGTCAATCGCATGCTGCATGTGAATGACAGCCGTGATGATTTGCTGGCCAAGCTGGAAGCCGTGCGCCTGGTTTGCCGTGAATCCGGCTGTGCGCAACGCTACCTTGCGCATGATGCGCTGAATGCGCTGCATCAGGGCACCAAGCTTGCCGATGCAGTGCATGGCGGGGAAAGGCATCAGCGCTTCCTTGCCTATTTGGATGATGTGCAGGCGCGCGACCTGACGCTTGGCATTGCCATGACGGATGCGAAGGGCGACCGTTCCGCGCGGCCCGGCCAGCAGGCCAATCGTGATGTGCATGTGCATATCAAGGAACGCCGTGCAGATGGCATCATCATTCGCGGCACCAAGGCGATTGTGACTGGCGCGCCTTATGTCCATGAATTCTTGGTCATGGCCTGCCGCACCATGACCGCCGAGGATGCTGATTTCGCGCTGCATTGTGCCGTGCCGGCAGACGCACCCGGCGTGATGATTGTGGCGCGCCCCGCAGGCCGCCCCGGTGAAGCGGCGGCAAAATTCAGCGCCAAATACGGTCAATCCACTGGCGTTGTGGTGTTTGATGATGTCTTCGTGCCCTGGGATCGCGTGTTCATGGCGGGCGAGCATGTCGAAGCCGGCTACACCACGACAAGCTATGCCACGCATCATCGCCATTCCTGCATCGCCGCGCGTGCTGGCTTTGGTGATTTGCTGATTGGCGCCGGTGCGCTGATGATTGAAGCGAATGGCCTGGATACGGACCGCCATGCCCATATCCGCGATGCCATGGTGGATTTGATCAAGATTGTAGAAGGCTTCTTCGCCTGCGGTGTCGCCGCCAGTGTTTATGGCTCGCGCGCCGAATCCGGCGCCATGATGCCCGATGCGGTCTTCAGCAATATTGGCAAATTGCTGCTGGCGACGCAGATTTATGACATGCACCGGCTCGCCCATTATGTCTCGGGCGGGTTGATTGTCGCATTGCCTGGCCCGGATGAGGATCATAATCCCGAAACCGCCGCTTCCCTTGCCGCCGTGCTGGCGGGGCGCGCCGATATTCCTGCGGAAAAGCGCCTGGACGTCGCGCGTTTCATGGAAGATTTGACTGCCTCCAACCAGGGCGGTTGGTATTCAGTGATTTCGCTGCATGGTGGCGGCAGCCCTGAGGCGATGAAGCGCGAGATCTGGCGCAATTATCCGGTACAAGAACGATCGGCGCTTGTGGAACGCCTGCTGGATCGCGGCATTCTGGATGAGGGCAAGCGTATTTCCAAGCAACCGGGCCGCTGCTGCGATACAGGGTGTGAGGCGCCGCGCACGGCGGAATAAGCGCGTCACGCTTGACCCGCACAATTCCATCGCCCCAGACTTAGGGTAACGCCAAGGAAACGCCCAATGTCTGAAACCACGCCAGAACCCCGTGTATTGCCGCTGGAAGGGGTGCGCGTCATTGACGTTTCCACCTTTATCTCCGGCCCCTTCGCCACCACGCAATTGGCGGAATTTGGCGCCGAAGTGATCAAGC
>JBILPX010000021.1:0-17803 GCA_044373565.1 Roseomonas sp. | reverse complement strand
GTAATCCAGGAAATCCGCACCAACGGTACCGGGATAGCCAAGGTAGCTGACCTGTACCGGCGCCAACCGCGCAGCGAAGGGCGCAAGCCGGGCATCCTGGGTGTAGCCCTTCAGGTCAACGGCAATATCAATTCCCGCCTTGCGCGCTGTGGCGATGATCGCGCCGTCAGAAAGCCTGGCGCATTCATGGAAATGATCCACCGTGGCGCGGGCGCGGGCGCGCATCGCATCCTCAATTTCTGGCCCATAGGAAAAGGCGTGGATTTCGAAGGCGTCTCGGTCGTGGCATTCCAGTACACCGGCCAGCAGATGCATGGTCGCGTGATTGTGCAAATCCGCCGAGAAATACCCAATGCGCAACCGATCACGCTGTGTGGCGGGCGGCGGTTGGGCAATGGCGGCGAGCGGCAGAGTCTCACGCGTATAGGCGCGGGCGGCGATCTGGTGCAGTTCCGGATCATCGCAAATGCCAAGCAGCGCGAATGGATTGGCCGCATATTGCCGCGCGCGCACGCGCTCCAGCAGAAACTGTCGCTGTTCCGGCAGCCCAGCCCAATCCCAACGGCGCTGCTTCGTATAGACCAGGGATGACAGCGCCTCAGTAACACCGGGATCAAGTGCCACCGCTTTTTCAAAGCGTGCCACCGCTTCTGATTGCAAGCCCAGCGCATTGAGTGAATTACCTTCATAATTCAGCGCCTCTGCGGAATTGGGGTCAAGGCCCAATACGCGTTCATAACATGCGAGTGCTTCCTCATGCCGGTTGAGCAGCGCCAGGGCATTACCAAGATTGAGATGCGCATTCGCGTTACGCGGTGCCACTTCAATGGCGCGCTGATAAGTCTCAATCGCTTCTGGCACACGGCGCAAAGCCTTCAGCGCAACACCCTTGCCGATCAGCGCTTCCGCATCACGCGCATCAAGCGCGAGGGCCGCATCAAAAGCGGGGATTGCTTCCTCATGCCGGTTCTCGCCACTCAGCGCCAAACCCTTGCCGATCAGGGCCTTGGGGGCCGGTGGCTTGGCGGTGGCCAAGCGTTCAAATAGCCCAAGCGCACGGGAATAATCACGCAAGCCCAGGAAGCCGGTACCGAGTGAGATCAAGGTTTCAAGACTAGCGCGCTGCTTGTCTAAAAAGCCCGTCAAAAACATGACTGCATCGCGATGTGACCCGAGCTTTTGCAGCGTATCGGAAAGCGACGCGGCGGCGCGGGAATGGCCCGGTTCCAAGGCCAGCGCGGCACGAAACGCTTCCGTGGCGCCGGCTGTATCGCCAAGGCGCAACCGGCACAGCCCGCGATTGACATGAAAATCGCCATCAATCCCAGCAAAGCCGCGCGCGATGATATCTTCATAAGCTGCGCTGGCACGTTGCACGTCTCCGGCTTCCAGCAAAGCATCAGCCAGGTTGAAATGCGCAAAGGCAAAGCCGGGCTCAGCCTTGATCGCGGCGCTGAAAGCCTCCACCGCCGCGGCCTTATCGCCCATGGCGCGGCGTGCATTGCCAAGGTCATTCAGCAGGGCAGCATTGGGCGGCGCCAAGCCGGCTGCGCGTTCCAAAGCCTCACGCGCCGGCGCTACCTGGCCGCGCGCAAATAGCACGAGGCCGAGCAGCCGATTGGCCTCGGCATGGTTTGGCTGTTCTTGCAGGAAGGCACGATAGCCCGCCATGGCCGCGTCCAGGTTGCCGGCCTGATGCTGGCGGAGAGAGGCGTGCAAATCGGGCGAGGCCAAGGCGATTCCTTCCAGGCAGTAACAGCGCGCCTTTCCTTGCCCGGAAAAGCCCCCGCCCGTCCAGCAGGCTGGGGCAGGCGCGTGCTTAGAACAAGGACATCTGCGCCCCAGGCACCGAGAAGTGCCCGCAATCCAGCGCCCCCGCGCCGCCGCCGCGCTTTTCCAGGCCAAGCCGGCGCATGGCGACGGTAAAGCGCCGCGCCAGCAATTCCGCATAAGGCCCGCTGCCGGTCTGGCGCTGGCCGAAGCGACTGTCATAAAGCGCGCCACCGCGAGTCTGGCGGATCAGCGACAGCACCCGGGCGGCACGATCCGGCATATGCTGCGCCAGCCATTCCTCAAAAAGCTGTTTGATTTCCAAAGGCAGGCGCAGCAGTACATAGCCCGCGCTGGTCGCGCCTGCCGCCGCGCCCTGTTCCAGCAGCTTTTCCAATTCCATGTCGTTTACGGCTGGGATCATGGGCGCGGCCAGGATGGCGGTTGGCACGCCGGCAGCCGTCAATTCCCGGACGGCCTGCAACCGCCGCGCCGGGGTGGCCGCGCGCGGTTCCATGATGCGCGCCAAAGCGGGATCGAGCGTGGTGATGGAAAGGCACACCCGCACCAGATTGCGCGCGGCCAGGCGCTGCAGAATATCGCTATCGCGTAAAACGCCCGCGGATTTAGTGACAATGGTGACGGGGTGGCTGAAACGGTCCAGCACTTCCAACACCGCGCGGGTCAGGCCCAATTGGCGTTCCACCGGCTGATAGGGGTCCGTATTGGCACCAAGGGCGATCGGGCGCGGCTGATAGCCTGGCTTGCGGAGCTCCTTTTCCAGCAGCGCCGCGATGTCGGGCTTGAACATCAGCCGCGTTTCGAAATCGAGCCCCGGCGAGAAGCCCAGATAGGCATGGGATGGCCGCGCATAGCAGTAGATGCAGCCATGTTCGCAGCCACGATAGGGGTTGATGGACCGATCAAACCCCAGGTCAGGGCTTTCATTATAGCTCAGCGCGGATTTAGCGTGGTCCTCGGTCAGGCTGGTCGGCAAGGGCGGCAATTCGGCGAAGCTTTACTCAAGCGTCGCCCAACCATCATCAAACGCCTCCCGCCGCGCCGGTTCAAAGCGCACCGGCGGGTTGGAGACCGCTCCGCGTCCCTTACGGGCAAGGGATGGCATGGCAAAGCATTGCGTGCCGCTATCGCCAAGGGTCAGGTTGGGGATACCATCGGGCATGAAATGCTTCCCTTTCCAATCCTCGACAACGTGGCAGGAAGGCTGAGGTGAGTCAAGAACAAAATAAGAACAAATGAGTCCTTTGCCTATCTCCGCACTGATCCCGACGCTGAACGCCGCAGCAAGCCTGCCGGCGACGCTCGCGGCTTTGCGCGGTGCGGTGGCGGAAATCATCATCACCGATGGCGGCAGCACGGATGGCACGCCCAACATCGCGCGGGCCAACGGCGCCCAGGTGATTACAGCCCCACGCGGGCGCGGCCCGCAGTTAAGCGCCGCCGCCCAAGCCGCAACCCAGCCTTGGCTGCTGGCGCTCCATGCCGATACGTGCCCAGGCGCGGGTTGGCAGGAAGCGGTTGCGGGTTTCATCGCGCGCCCCGAAGCCGCGCAGCAAGCCGGCTATTTCCGCTTTGCCTTGGATGATGCGGCACCCGAGGCGCGGCGCCTGGAAGCCATGGTAGCCTGGCGCTGCCGCTGGCTTGGCCTGCCCTATGGCGATCAGGGCCTGCTGATCGGGCGTGATTTCTACCAGGCGCTTGGCGGCTATGAACCTATTCCACTGATGGAGGATGTGGCGCTGATCCGCCGCATTGGCCGCAAGTCGTTAGTCGCCCTGCCAGCAGATTTCATCACCTCAGCCGAGAAATGGCGGCGGGATGGCTGGTATGCGCGTTCAGCGCGGAACCTGTTCTGCCTGTCGCTCTGGTTCGCGGGGGTTTCGCCGGATCGGATTGCGAGGCTCTATGCGCGCCGACGCTGATCGGCTTTGGTGAGGTGATGCGTCGCCCGGTTATAATCATTTTCGCCCGCGCGCCGCGGCTTGGCGCGGTGAAGCGGCGCCTGGCCGCAGGCATTGGTGCGCGCGGCGCCTTGCGGTTTTATCGAGCCATGCTGGCCGCCACTGCCTGGCCCATTGCGCGTGACCGACGGTGGCATGCGATTCTGGCCATCACACCATCCGGGGCGCGGGCGGATTGGGAGCGCCTGGCGCCTCCCGGCACGCCACGCATGGGCCAAGTTGCCGGCGATTTGGGGCGCCGCATGGAAAAGGCCATGGCGCCCTTCCCGCGCGCCATTTTAGTCGGCAGCGATATTCCAGGGCTTGGCCCCGCTGATATCGCCGCTGGCTTTCGCGCGCTTGGAAAAGCGGATGCGGTCTTTGGCCCGGCGCTGGATGGCGGCTATTGGCTGGTGGGCTTCGGCCCTCGGCGCCCGCATCGCCCCTTCGCCAAGGTGCGCTGGTCCGGCCCCCATGCCTTGGCCGATACCTTGACCAATTTCCGTCGCCACCGCGTGGCACTCCTGCCGCCCAAGCGGGATGTGGATAGCGCCGAGGACCTGGCAGCCCTCACGCCTACAAGCGACTGAAACTAGTCTTATCAGGCCACAAAAATTTCCCTTCCGCAATTTGACGGAAATTTAAGCATAGCAACCTAAGCTTGCATTAGGAGGTCCCCAATGGAACCAACAAGTACTGCATCGGATGACACTGCCCGCGAATGCCGCCAGCGTGTTGCCACGCATTTGCAGGATTTGCATCGTATCCACCTTGCCCTTGCTGAAGACAGCCGCGCGCTGAAGCGCTTCACCACGGAAGGCAATGCGCGCGTGGAACTGGAACTGGCCGCTGAAATGCTGGAGCTTTACATGGCTTCCAGCGCGGCCTTTCTGGAAAACATGCGCGGGCGCTTTGAAGCGCGGCTGCCGCTGCTGCGTCGTGGCGAACCCGCCTTTGGCAATCACCCGGAACGCGCCCCGGAACATGGTGCGTTTTGGCTGAGTTTCTCTCGGCTTTGCGCGGTGTTGCGTCGCGCCAGCCGCCAAGTTGAAGCCTGAGCAAGCCTCTGGAGCGTGTTGCCTTCACATGGGTTCACGCAACCCGCTCTACATCGTTGTTTTTCGAGCATCTTCACACGTTCAGATGATTCCATCTGAACGTGATCTGCTCTAATTCAGGATGTGGATCGCGGCCTGTTCATAGCTTGGCACCAAGCCAATCCATTCATAGGCGCGGCCCGTGCTCGCGATGAATTCGGAAAACGCCTTATGTTCATGATGCTGCCAGCCGGGGTAATTCAGGTATTCGTCAAAGACGATCACCGTGCCGGCAATGATCCTATCCTTTAACTGCGCCAGAACGGTCTGGGTCGAGGAATAAAGATCACAATCAATATGCAGGAAACTCACTGGCTGATCGGGATGCGCATCCAGAAAAGCGGGCAGGCTGCGGTCAAACCATCCCGGCACTAGCGTGACATTGGCCGGCACTGCCGGCAGGCCTTCCGTTTTAAAGGTGCCTGTATCGAAACCCGGCCGCCAATATTCCGGCAGACCTTCAAATGAATCGAAGCCATAGACGGTCTGATCGGGCCTGTCAGAAGCGATCAGACCAATGGAATGGCCTGAAAAAACCCCGAATTCCAGCACCAACCCAGCCGGCGCGGGGATGGCGAGCATGGCCTTCAGAAACTCATCGCCATTGGGAAAGCGCGCCACACGGGGCATGGCGCCGGCCACGAATTCCACCGAGGATATTGCTGCCGCCAAGGATTGCAGACGATCAATATCAAAATGCTCATAACGCCCGCGCCCCAGCGCGCTCTGCAGCACATGTTCTGCGGCGATATCCGCGATCATGGCCCGCGCTTCAGGTGTTTCGAGCAGAGCCAGGAGTTCAGTCTTGGAAAGGGCCAAAATCATATTCCCAATATGGAGAAACCAAAGGTTCAGGCGGCGACAAAGCGCTGCGCCAGGCTTTCAAACATGGGTAGGCCATCAATGCCGCCCATCAGAGGGTCCACCAGGTCTTCCGGATGCGGCATCAGCCCGCAAACCCGCAAATTGGGCGAAAAAATCCCCGCAATATTGCGCGCGCTGCCGTTGCGATTGGCCGCTTCCGTCGCTTGGCCCGCTTCATCCACATAACGGAAGGCAACCAAGTCTTCGCCTTCCAGCCGATCAAGCGTTGCATCATCGGCGAAGTAATTGCCATCGCCATGCGCCATGGGGGCGCGGAAGCAATCGCCCTTTTGCCATAGGCCGGTAAAGGGCGTGGCGGCCCGTTCGACCCGCAAGCGGCAATCCATGGAAAGGAAGCGCAGAGTCGCGTTGCGCAGCAAGCCGCCCGGCAAAAGCCCGGCTTCAATCATGATCTGAAAACCATTGCAGACGCCAAGCACATGCCCGCCCGCTGCCGCGAAATCCTTCACCGCGCGCATGATGGGTGATTGCGCCGCCATGGCCCCGCAGCGCAGATAATCGCCATAGGAAAACCCACCCGGCAGCACCACCAAATCAAGCCCTGCGGGCAGCGCCGCTTCGCGGTGAAACAGCATGGCCGGTTCGCGGCCAGAGGCACGCTTCAGCGCCAGCCGCATATCCCGTTCGCGATTGGTGCCGGGGAACACAATAATCGCAGCCTTCATGGCCTTCAGGTCCTGATCAGGCGCAGCCAATGCAGCCCGCCCATGAAAAGCATTGTCACCAGCGCCGCGAGTGCCGCCGCCGTCACCCAGCGATTGATTGTGCGCTTGCCGCGCGCCACCATATTGCCGCGCGCGACAATGGGCGCGCGTTGTTCGCGCCAACGCAGCCCCATGGCGATCAGCACCGTCAACACCAACATCGCGATTAGGCTGGCCTTGACCACCTCAGACGATCTCCACCCGGAAGCTTTCGATCACCGTATTGGCGAGCAGCTTGCGCGCCATATCCTCGGCGATCCGCTTGGCCTGAGCCGGGTCAGCCTCGGCCAGGTCAAGTTCAATCACCTTGCCCGCGCGCACATCACGCACGCCGCCAAAGCCCAGGCCTTCCAGAGCGTTGCCAATGGCTTTGCCCTGAGGGTCCAAAACGCCCGCCTTGGGCATCACATAAACGCGGGCTTTCATATTCCGACCGTCCATTGGCAATGAGTCTGTGTATCAAGGTGGCTGGGACTTGTGTGGCGCATCCGATTCACGTCTCCGGTGCTCGGCTGCGCCTGCGCCCTGCGACGATCGGAGCGTGTTTGGCGCATCCGATTCACGTCTCCGGTGCTCGGCTGCGCCTGCGCCCTGCGACGATCGGATGCGCTCACTGAACAGCCTCCGGCCCCTTCAGGTCGCGCACACCGGCTTCCGGCAAAATGCCCAAGCGCCGGGCTACTTCCTGGTAGCCTTCTTCCACCTTGCCGAGGTCTCGGCGGAAGCGATCCTTGTCCATTTTCTCGCCGGTCTTGGAATCCCAAAGGCGGCAATTATCCGGGCTGATCTCATCGGCCAGCACGATGCGCATTTCCTCATTTTCCCAAAGCCGGCCGAATTCCAGCTTGAAATCCACAAGCGTAATGCCGACGCCCAGCAAAAGCCCGGTCAGGAAATCATTGATGCGCAACGTCAGCGCAATCATGTCGTCCAGATCATGCGTCGATGCCCAGCCGAAGCAGGTGATGTGTTCTTCCGCCACCATCGGGTCGTTCAACGCGTCATTCTTGAAGTAATATTCAATGATGGAACGCGGCAGACGCTGGCCTTCTGGAATGCCCAGGCGCTCCGCAAGCGACCCCGCAGCCACATTGCGCACCACCACTTCCAGCGGGATGATCTCCACCTCCCGGATCAATTGCTCGCGCATATTGAGCCGGCGGATGAAATGCGTCGGGATGCCAATCTCGGTCAGGCGCATCATCAGATATTCGCTGATGCGGTTATTCAGCACGCCCTTGCCGGTGATGATGCCCTTCTTCTTGGCATTGAAGGCGGTGGCGTCATCCTTGAAATACTGCACCAGGGTGCCGGGTTCCGGCCCCTCGAACAGGATTTTTGCTTTACCTTCATAGAGTTGGCGGCGACGAGCCATGGGTCAGTCATCCTTTGGCCTACCATCCAAAGGCGGAAGGCGGCACACTATTTTTGTATAGCAGCCCTCACCCAGGGTCGCCACTTTAGGCCCCGAGTCGACTGCTCAGCCCAGCGCCTCAAGGTCATTGAACGCGCCCTCCCCCGGCGGTGCTGGGCAAAAACGCCAGAGCCTTTCCCCTGTCGCGCCAAAGCCCAAAAGGCTGGAAGAGACAGTGCCATACCCCGCCAGCAGCGGCACTTTCAGCGTCGCGGCCAAATCCCCCTCATGGCTGTCATCGGCCAGCCGTTCTTCCCAGGCGCGCCAATCGCCCCGCGCGGGCTCCGGCGCGGCGGCTTCGCGAAAGCGCGGCAAATGGCGGCGCGTGCGGGGGTGGCTTTCATCATTGGGCGGGTGGGATGTCACCATGGAAAGCCCGGGCGCCATGGCCGTGGCCTGCGGGCGCCCTTCACCAAGCGCTTCGATGTAGAACGCTACGCGCTGATCCGCGACCACCAGGTTGAAGGGGCGCCAAGCGCCGGCATCAAGGCGGGTGATGGCCTCCATCGCCGCCTCGGCTGTCTCGGCATTTGCGGCCATCAGGGGCAATTCGCCGCGGCTTCGCTTGCCGGGTGCGGGGCCAAGGCTGCCGGGTCGGTTCAAGGCCGCCGCCAGCACGCCCTTGGGGCCAAGCGCCATCCAGCTGCCGCCGGCGCTGCGATCTCGCCCGCCAATCACGCCAGGGTAATCGGGCCACCAGCCCGCCGGCGCATCCCAGGCGCGGTCCGCCTTTTCATCCCGGTTGGCGGCAATCAGCATCGGCCATTCATGATCAGGCCGGTTCAGTAAAATCAGCGTGCACATTGTACCCGGAAATTGCGCCGCGCAGCGGCGGCGCGCAAGTCAGGGTCAGAACCCGAAATTGAGCGAAACGCCGGGCCGCCCGTAATGGCCATAACGCGGATAAGGCGCCGGCACGTAATAGGCGGGCGGCGGCGCGTAATAATGGGGTGGTGGCGGTGCATAATAAACCGGCGGTGGCGCGTAATAGACCGGCGGCGGCGCATAGCGGATCGGGGGCTGAATAATCACAACCTCTCCATGGCCACGCGGCGGATGGTATGGGCGATGGTGGTAGCCATGGCCATAACCGTACTGCGGATGCGCGATTGCCGCGGCGCCGGATAACGCCAACCCGGCCAAACCCAAGGCCAGAACGGCAAGATAACGGAGCTTCAAGGTCATGGCGACTACTCCCTTAATTCTGCAATGATGCTCCCGCCAAGCGGCAGAAAAAAGGCATTCTCACAGGTCCAGCATCATCGGTTCCAGCGCATCGCCAAGTGCTACCTGCCCGCCTCCCAGCACCTCGGCATAAACCCCCAAATCCGCATGGCCGAAATGCCGGCGCAGATCGCGCGGCGGGTCTGCATCGCGCGCCGCGGTTTCCGGGTTCACCTCGGTCGCGGCGCAGCGCACGATGCGCTTCACCACCTTCAGCCGCACCTGGCCGATCTGGATTTCCTGGCCGAGCCAATCAAATTCCGCCCAGGGCCGCCCGCCGGAGAAATAGAAATTCGCCCGAAAGCGCAAAGGGTCCAAAGCCATGCCGGCCTCGGCTTCCAAAGCATGCAGGCTGGCAAGGCCGATGATGGAAACCACCTTCATCGCCACATCGGAAAAGCGATGGCCAGGCGCTTCGATGAAGCGCGGCTCACCCCGCGCTTCGGGGCCAAGAAAGGCGGTCAGATAGGCGGCGATGGCGGCCTTGCCTGCCTCGGTCCGGGTATCGCCCAGAAAGGGCGCGGCGCTGGGGGCGCGGATGGCGAGGCTCCCGTCATGCGGGTCGAAGGCCGTGTGCAGCAGGGCAAGACGTTCATTGGCCATCAGGCAGCCGAAATTGCGCTTGGAAAGCCAGCGTGGCGCCGCCACATCAAAGGGCGCATCTCCCTGGGCGAGTGCGAAGCGGCGGTCATGCGCCAGCATCTCACCAGGCGCCAGCGCCACGGCTTCCATCGCCTCGGCTGACAGCCCCTTTACCGGGTAGCGGTAGATCTTTTCGATACGCATCGGGCTCCCCCTTGAAGCAGATCAAGGCCAGATACCACATATCAAGCATTATGGTGTCATTCGTTGCCCATTCGGGGGCGAGGGGCATCGTCCGCTCAGGAGAGGGACCACATGGACATCGAGAAATTTACCGACCGCGCCCGCGGTTTTCTGCAAGCGGCGCAAACCATTGCCATCCGCGAATTCCACCAGCAGGTGACGCCCACGCATTTGCTGAAGGCGCTGCTGGATGATGCGGAAGGCGCGGCAAGCGGCTTGATCCGCGCTGCTGGGGGTGATCCGATTCGCGCCAAGAACGCGGTTGAATCCTATATCTCCCGCCTGCCGAAAGTGACCGGCGGCGGGGCTTCCGCGCAGCCAAGCTTCACCGCTGATATCGTGCGCATCCTTGGCAATGCCCAGGAACAGTCGAATCGCGCCGGCGATGCCTTTGTGGCGCAGGACCGCGTGCTGGTGGCACTCGCCGGCAGTGAAGGCGATGCCGGGCGCGCGCTGCGCGTGGCGGGGGCAGAGCCCGACAAGCTGGAAAAGGCCATTGCACAAATCCGCAAGGGCCGCACGGTGAATAGCCAAAACGCCGAAGATAATTTCGATGCACTGAAAAAATACGCGCGCGACATCACGGAAGTGGCGCGCCAGGGCAAGCTTGACCCGGTGATTGGCCGTGACGAGGAAATTCGCCGCGCCATTCAGGTGCTTGCCCGCCGCACCAAGAACAACCCGGTGCTGATTGGCGAACCAGGTGTGGGCAAAACCGCGATTGTGGAGGGCTTGGCGCTCCGCATCGTCAATGGCGATGTGCCGGAAGCGCTGAAGACCAAGCGTGTTATGGCGCTGGATCTGGGTGCCATGATCGCGGGCGCCAAATACCGTGGCGAATTCGAAGAACGTCTGAAAGCCGTGCTGGCGGAAGTGCAGCAGGCGGAAGGCGAAATCATCCTGTTCATTGATGAAATGCACACGCTGGTCGGCGCCGGTAAGGCGGATGGGGCGATGGATGCTTCCAACCTGCTGAAGCCCGCCTTGGCGCGCGGCGAATTGCATTGCATTGGCGCCACGACACTTGATGAATATCGCAAGCACGTGGAAAAGGACGCGGCGCTGGCGCGGCGTTTCCAGCCCGTATTTGTGGGCGAGCCTAGCGTGGCAGATACGATTTCCATCCTGCGCGGCATTAAGGAAAAATACGAGCTCCATCACGGCGTTCGCATTGCCGATGGCGCGCTGGTGGCCGCTGCGACACTTTCCAACCGCTACATCACGGATCGCTTCCTGCCCGATAAGGCGATTGATCTGATGGATGAGGCATCTTCGCGGCTTCGCATGCAGGTGGATAGCAAGCCCGAGGAATTGGACGCCATTGACCGCGACCTCATGCGCCTCAAAATCGAACGCGAAGCGCTTAGGAAGGAAGATGACGCGGCATCCCGCGACCGGCTGCTGAAGCTTGAGAAGGAATTGGCGGAGCTTGAGGAAAGTTCCTCCGCCATGACCAGGCGCTGGGAAGCGGAAAAGGGCGAGGTGGTTGAAAGCCAGAAGCTCAAGGAAGAATTGGACAAGGCGCGGACCGAGGTTGAATTGGCGCAGCGCCGCGGCGATCTGACCAAGGCTTCTGAACTGCTCTATGGCGTGATCCCTGGCATCGAAAAGAAACTGGCTGATGCCGGCAATGGCGATACCAAGCTGGTCAATGAAGCCGTGACGGAAGAAGGCATTGCGGCCGTGGTCAGCCGCTGGACCGGTATTCCGGTTGAGAAAATGCTGGAAGGCGAACGCGCGAAGCTGCTGCGCATGGAAGACCAACTCCGCAAGCGCGTGGTCGGCCAGGAAGAAGCGCTGGAAGCTGTTTCAAAGGCCGTGCGCCGTGCGCGTGCCGGCTTGCAGGACCCCAATCGCCCGATCGGCAGTTTCCTGTTCCTGGGCCCGACCGGTGTCGGCAAAACGGAATTGGTGAAGTCACTCGCGGCTTTTCTGTTCGATGATGATCGCGCCATGACGCGCATCGACATGTCCGAATATATGGAAAAGCACGCTGTATCGCGGCTGATCGGCGCCCCGCCTGGCTATGTTGGCTATGAAGAAGGTGGTGCGCTGACAGAAGCCGTGCGGCGGCGGCCTTATCAGGTGATCCTGTTCGATGAGGTTGAGAAGGCCCATGATGATGTCTTCAATGTGCTGTTGCAGGTGCTGGATGATGGGCGGCTGACCGATGGCCAGGGGCGGACGGTTGATTTCCGCAACACCATCATTGTGCTGACCAGCAATCTGGGTGCCCATGCCATCGCGGAATTGCCGGAAAGCGCGGATATCGAAGCCGCGCGGCCCGCCGTGATGCGCGCCGTGCGCGAACGCTTCCGCCCGGAATTCCTGAACCGGTTGGATGAGATTGTTCTGTTCCGGCGCCTAGCGCGCGGGGATATGGCGACGATTGTTGACATCCAATTGCTGGGCCTCAGGCGGTTGTTGGAAGATCGCAAGATCACCATCACGCTGGATGAAGCGGCGCGAGAATGGCTGGCGGAAGCGGGGTATGATCCGGTTTATGGCGCGCGGCCCTTGAAGCGCGTCATTCAACGGAACCTGCAGGACAAGCTGGCGGGGTTGTTGCTGGAAGGCAGAGTGAAGGATGGCGAAAGCCTGACAGTCACGGCCAGCCCCGATGGGCTGGAACTGCGCCATGCTGCGGCGGACACCGCCCAGGCCGAAGCCGCCTGACAGGGCTTGATCAGGCGCCGCATTCGCGCAATCTCTCGCTTATCGAAGACGGAGGCAAAACGAATGCGGCGCAGGATTTTTCTGGGAACCGGGGCGGCGATGCTGGCGGGGGCTGCCCAGGCGCAGCATCACGGGCAACACGGGGCGAATATCCCCGCCGATCAAATGTCCGCCTTGCGCGGGCCCAATCCGCAGGCGCTGACCGCAGAACAATTGGCGTAGCGCGTGGTGACCAGCCCCGCGCCGGCAGGCGCACCGGGGCGCTGGGTGTCTCGGGCGCCGTTGCCGCTACCGCGCAGCGAAATGGCCTGGGCCACGGCTTGGGCGGGCAAGCTGCATGTCATTGGCGGCTATGCGCAGGGGCAGGTGGATAAGCCCTATCACCATGTCTATGACCCGGCGGCGGATCGCTGGCAGGAGGCGGCAGCTTTGCCGCGCGGCGCCAATCATGTCGGCGTTGTCGCGGATGCCGGGCGGATTTATGCGCTTGGCGGTTTCACCGAACAGAACCGCGCTTCGGACGACAAGGCATTCGTTTATGATGCCGCGGCGGATCGCTGGTCTGCCATTGCGCCCATGCCGCGCCCGCGCGGTGCTGGGGCGGTGGCTGCTGTGGGCGGCAAGATTTACCATATCGGCGGCGCAACAGACCCCGCCCCCGAACGCGCCAGCATCGCCTGGAATGAGGTCTACGACCCGCAAACGGATAAATGGACCTTGCTTCGCCCGCTTCCGGCGGGGCGCGACCATGCCGGCGTGGTAGTTTGGGAAGGGCGCATCCATGTCGCCGGCGGGCGCTTCAACACTTTCGAGAATAATACCGGCCTGCATCACGTCTATGATCCGGCAAGCGATACCTGGCGGCTGCGCGCCCCCATCCCCACGCCGCGTTCCGGCCATGGCATGGCGGTGCTGCGCGGGCGCTTCTGGTGCATGGGGGGCGAGGAACGGCTTTATGACGCGCAAAACCGCCCGATTGATCGCGTGATCGGCACGGTGGAATCCTATGATCCCGCCACGGATAGCTGGCAGCATCACGCGCCCATGCCGACACCGCGGCATGGGCTGGGTGCCGCGCTGATTGGCGATTGGATTTATGTCGCGGGCGGCGGGCCGATTGTTGGCGGCGGCATCCAGACCGCGGTGCATGAGGCGTTCACGCCGGGTTAGTGGTGCGATTTATGCTGACCGCGCCCGTCGTAAAGCCGACCCGGCGCATCACTCGCTTGGGGTTTGATGCGCCGATTCACGCTACTGTCGGGAAACGCACACTGCGCGTCTCGTTCGCATTCGTTCACCGCACACGCTTCCTCGCCAGTGACCGCGATTATTCTATGCCGCTCGACATCCGCCGGGCCTCTGCGGCATTCTGAAACTTCAGATGTAACGAGGCTTGAGCGACCATGCGCCATATCCAGCAACCAGGGCCGCCGGGTCCCGAGCGCATCATCGCCCATCCGGTGCGTGCGCAGGCAATTGATGAGGAACTGCCACGCGGCGCCAGCCTGCTGACGGCACTGCACGAACTGGCGCGGGCGCATGGGGCAGAGGGCGGGTGCCTGACACTTTCGGGCGGCGCGCTTGGGCCATTCGCCTATGTGATCCCCGCGCTGGCGCCTGACCCATCCCATGCGGCTTATTACAGCGACACCTTTCGCCCCGCAGGTGCGACGCGGCTGGATGTCGCATCCATCACGGTCGGCTTTCGTGATGGCACGCCCTTCTTTCACTGCCATGGCTTCTGGACCGAAGCCGATGGACGGCCAGGTGGTGGCCATATGCTGCCTGATGAGACCATCATCGCCGCGCCCATCCGCGCGCAAGGCGTGCTGATTGCCGGTGCGCGGTTTGAAGCCCGCCAGGATGCGGAAACGGGCTTCAAGCTTTTCACGCCAGTGGCCACCACGCCGCCGCGTGCGGGCAGCGCGAATGGCATCGCCATCCGGCTTTGCCCGAACCAGGACATCACCGCCGCACTTGAAGCCGCCGCTGTCGGCGCTGGCTTCGGTACTGCGCAGCTGCATGGCGGTGTCGGCAGCATCATCGGCGCGCGCTATGCCAATGCGCCACCGGTAGATAATTTCGCAACTGAAATGCTGATCCGCGAAGGGCTGATCCGCCCGGGTGCCACGCGGCTTGATGTGGCGATGGTGGATCTGACCGGACATTTAAGCGCGGGCGTGCTGACCCCTGGCAATAACCCCGTGCTGATGACGCTGGAAGCGGTGCTTACGCCTGTCTAAAGATATTTGCCGCGCTCCAGAATCTCGAGCGTATATTCCTTATAGGCAATGCCTAGTTCCTCGGCGCGCGCCAGCCGCCTTAAAGCAATCTCGCGCGGCGGGGTCTTCCAGGCGCGCTTATGCGCGCGGCGCCAATTCCAGGCGCGCCAGGATGCGTTGACATCTTCTTCCTCATCCAGCGGCGGACCACCATTGTGGCGTGGTGCTGGGGGGAGCATTTCAGATGCCGCTTACCGGCGGCATGGTGGCGGCGAAGGAAGCGCGGTCTGACGCGCGGTCAAACCAGGCGGCGAGGCCCGGCAGACCCTCGCGCCAGGCCCAAACGCGGTGGCGCCTTTCGCAATAGCCAAGCACCGCCAGCAGCGCGAGGAAGCCGGCATCAGGCGCGGCATAGGTGCCGCGTGCCACATCATCTTGCAGTGCGGCGGCGATGCGCGCGGCGCGGGTTTCTTCCAAAGCAATCACGCCGGGCGATCTTTCATGCACCGGGCGGCGCAATTCCCGGTTCCAGACCGCGATGCCATCCAACATGCCAAGCACGCGGCCATAGCCGGCCAAGCGCTTCCAGCCATCGGCGCCATCACCCAGAAGGCGCTTTTGCGGCGCCACAAGGCTATCCAGCACCATCAGGATGGGCGTGGTTTCCGTGACCGTGGTGCCATCCGCCAACACCAGTGAAGGCACACGCCCCACAGGGTTATGCGGCAGCAGGCTGGATGCAGGGTCGCGCAGCGTGGTTTCCATGAAGGCAACGCGCCCTTCAAGGTCAAGTTCCAGCACCGCCATGCGGGCGATACGGGCATAGGGGGAGCCGGCGGAATGAAATAGCTGCATGAGGCAAAGGCTAACGCTTCAAGCCCCATCTGGCGAGGCCCAGCATTTCACTCCATGGTCAGGACCTTTATCGCCGCATCAGCCCAAGATGACGCAAGCCGCGCAGCATCAGCCCTTGAAGCCTCCACCACGCTAAATAGGCGGGGCTGCGGGGCGGCATGGCGGCCCAGGCGCCAGGATGGGCCAGCCGTTCCAGCAGCACTTCCGGCGCACAGGGCAGCCCCGTTACCGGGTCCTGATAGCGCGGATAAAGGATCAGGCTGCCGGCGACCAATTCATCCAGCGTCAGCCGACGCTGCCGCCGTTCAAAGCTTTCCATATCGGTGGTCAGGCCCCAGCCGGCGTAAAAAGGCTTGCCCCAGCAGATAACTTCCAGGCCTCGTATCACTGCTTCAAACCCCGCAAGGCTGGTCATGGTATGCAGCGCATCAGCCTCGGCAAATATTGGCCTGATATCGCCTTGCTGCAGCACCAGATCAGCGAACTGCGCTGCCTTGCGCGCGGGCAGGTAGCCGCGCCGGTAGCCGGATTGCACATCCGGATGTGGCTTCCAGATGATGAAGGCATCCGGCGCGGCTTCCCGCACCGCGCGCAGCAGGCCCAAATTGCTGCGCACCCGCCCCGCCCCGAATAGGATCGACGCATCATCTTCAACTTGGCCCACCACCAGAATACGCTGGCGGCCAGGGCTGGGTGGCAAGGACGTGACAGCACCAGGGACATTATATTTTGTGATGTTGTGGCGCAGGATTGTCGCCCGCAAAGCCGCAGCGCGCGTCAGCAATTCGGGTGAGAACGCCGACTCGGCCAATATGCCTTCAAGCCGAGAAGGGCGCGTCGCATCGTAATGCATGCCGATCGGATCAATCGCGAGTGATGCGGCCGGCGCAAAATTCACGCCAAGCCCGATCGAACGAATGAAACCATCTTCCACGCGCCAAATCGGCACCGCTGCCTGCCGTTCGGTTTCCGCCATGAGCCGTGCAGCCCAGGCCAGCACAGCGCCATCTTTTTGCGCCAGGGCAGCGGCGGGCGTTTCAGCGAAAGGCGCATGGCCCTTGTCATGACCGAACATGCGGGCAATGGCGTCCCGCTTCCAGGCTTGCATATGCAAAAAGGCGCCGATGCGGCGGTTCTCAGCCTCGATCACACGCCACATGGACAGGATGTCCAAGGCATCAGCCAGATTTGTTGGTTTGGCGCGGAACGGGTCCGCGAAGCGGGAAAATGGCAGGGCGGCGCGCTGCGCGTTGTCCAACCGCGCATCAGGGGTGTGTGGCGGGGCTGGCAGGCCTGGCACCACAAGCCCAACGGCGCGCTTCACATCATGAAAGCGCGGCGCTGACCAAGGCCCTTCATGGAAGGCAGCAGCACCCTCACCGGCGATCAGGGCGCCATCCGGGCAGGGCGTGCCTTCGGGCAGCACGGTGAAATCGGGAAAGAAGGCCGGCAGATGCGGAAAGCCTTGCCGCAAGGCGGCTGGTATCCAAAGCTTCTGCGTCATGTCACAGGGCGCTTATGGGCCGCAGCCTGGCGGCGCGGACGCGGAAGAAGCCGTTGAGACAAAAGACTGCATTATGCAAAGCTAAACCGTGACACCGCGCCTGACGAGACCCGGCATTTCACCCCTGGCCGCTTTGGGTTACACCCCCGCGCATGAACGCGAAGACCCAATATGACCCCGCCGCCGATGGCTGGACGGATTTCGTCTGGCATGAGGATGGCTTCCCCGCTTTGGTTGGCCCCTTCTGGCACAAAACCGTGGATGGCAGGCGCCTGCATGGGCTGCTGGTGGAAGAAAAGCACAGCAATATCCATGGCATTGTCCATGGCGGCATGATCTCTACCTTTTTGGACCAAACGCTTGGGCATACCGTCTGGGAAGCCTCTGATCGCGGGCCGAATGTCACCATTCAGCTGAATGTGCATTTCATCTCCGGCGCCAAGCAGGGGGATTTTCTGGTGGCGGAGGGCGAGGTGATGCGCGTGACGCGCTCCATCGTGTTCGTGCGTGGGCGGCTGACCGCAGGTGATCGGCTGATCGCCCATGCGGATGGGGTTTGGAAGCGGTTGGGGGTGGGGTAGGCAGCCTAATCGATGATTAAACTAGGCCCGGTCTCACCAAGCCCTAAACTTGAATTGTTCCTCGTAGAAAGCAATTGACTTTAGC
>JBILPX010000232.1:0-5442 GCA_044373565.1 Roseomonas sp. | reverse complement strand
AATAAAAAAGCCGGCGCCCGAAGGCGCCGGCTTTGAACCATGCGGAAATAAACCCTGATCAGCGGCTGTAGAATTCGACCACCAGATTGGGTTCCATCTGCACCGGATAAGGCACATCTGAAAGCTTCGGCGCGCGCAGGAACTTGCCCTTCATCGCGCGGTGATCAATTTCGATGTATTCCGGCACGTCGCGTTCCGTGCTCTGCGTTGCATCAAGCACAGCGGTCAGCTGCTTTGACTTTTCCTTCACCTCGATCACATCGGTATTCTTCACCGAATAGGACGGGATATTGAGGCGCTTGCCATTGATCAGCACATGGCCGTGATTGACGAATTGGCGTGCCGCGAAGGGGGTGACGGCCAGCTTCATGCGATAGATCACCGCATCCAGGCGGCGTTCCAGCAATTCCACCAGGTTTTCGGAAGTGTCGCCCTTACGGCGCACGGCTTCCTCATAATATTTGCGGAACTGCTTTTCGCCGATATTGCCGTAATAGCCCTTCAGCTTCTGCTTCGCCATCAGCTGCACGCTGAAATCAGTCGGCTTCTGCTTGCGGCGCTGGCCGTGCTGACCGGGGCCATATTCGCGCTTGGAGATCGGCGATTTCGCGCGGCCCCAAAGGTTCACGCCAAGGCGGCGATTGATTTTGTATTTGCTTTCGGCGCGCTTCGTCATGCGCATACCCCATCGCTGGCGCGATGGCCTTTCTTTCTATGCCCATTAGGGCCTTGTTGTCCCGGTAGTCCCTGGCCGACTGGCCAGGGCGGGCGCGGACCCCGAAGGCCCGTCCACTTTCCCGGAAGGAAAGCGGGTGATATTCCGCGGCCCAGGGCTTGTCAAACCGCGCGCCCGGCCCCATCCCCCTAACATGAGCGTATCCCGAGAAGACATCCTGGTGCTTGGCCTGACAGCCGGTGTAGTGGGCAGCCTGGTGGGTGGCTTGACGCTTTACGCGGGCTTAGCCCTGGTTGTGGCCGGATCCCATGCTGGATGGCTGCTGGCCTTGCCGGCCGCGCCGTTTGGTGGGGCGCTCGGCTACATACTGGCGCGGCGTTTGGCTGCGCGCTTATAATACTTCTTTCGTGCGCATTCGTTCACTGGACACATACTGAATTCTTGCTGGACCGCTTTTTCCGAGCCGCCGATTGATTCCACTCTGGCTTGAAAACGGAAAGTGTCAACAACTCTGATCCATCCGCTATTTGCATTTAAGCTTTGCCCCTGGTGGATTGATCCAGACTGCGGTTTAGCTTTGCGAGGGGGAGCGTTGACGAAGCACTCCGGGAAACGTGCCCGATTTAGATCGGCCCAGAAACCGAACCGGCAGCATCCCAGCTCCATCTTGATACCAATGGATTCTCTCGACGCTCATGGGCTAATCTTTTTGCCCCCATTGCGCCGCGCCACGCCCTGGCCCATCAAGCGCTGCGATGAATTACCGACACGCCTTTCATGCCGGCAATCACGCGGATTGCCTGAAGCATTCCTTGCTCATTTCCCTACTGGATGCGCTGAAGCGCAAGCCAACGCCCTTTGCCGTGCTGGATACGCATGCGGGCTGCGGGACCTACGACCTTGCGGCAACAGAAGCAGCGCGCACCGGCGAAGCCGCGCGCGGCGCGCTTCGTTTGGCGGATAGCAGCGCCCCCGCGCTGACATCCTTTCTGGAAGCGTTGAAGCAGGCAGGCTTTCCGGCCTTCTACCCGGGCTCCCCAGCGCTGATCCGCGCCGCGCTGCGCCCGCAGGATCGGCTGATGGCGGTGGAACTGCACCCCGAAGATCATGCGAAGCTCAAGGCGCATTTCAAACATGATGCGCAAGTTGCCGTGCATAAGCGTGACGCCTGGGAAGCGCTGCGCGCCCTTACCCCCTTTCCCGAAAAACGCGGCCTGGTGCTGATTGACCCGCCCTTCGAACAGGAAGGCGATTATGGCCGCATCACCGAAGCCATGGCACTGCTGCGCCATCGCTTCCGCGCCGCCGTCATTGCCGCCTGGTATCCCATCAAGCATCGCGCGCCGGTGCGCGGCTTTCATCACGCGTTGCTGGAAGCCGGCATCGCCCCCTTGCTCGCCGCCGAATTATGGCTGCGGGAGCCGACCGACCCGCAAAGGCTGAATGGCAGCGGCCTGGTGATTACCAATCCGCCGCAAGGCTTTGCGGAGGAGGCGGCTGAAATCCTGCCAGCGCTGCTCGGCGGTCTGGGCGCGGATGAACCCGGCGCGGGCAGTGCCGTGACATGGCTGAAGCAATGAAGGACCATATCGCCATCATGGGCGCCGGCGCCTGGGGTACGGCGCTCGCGATGCAGGCGGAACGGGCTGGGCAGCGCGCCATGCTCTGGGCGCGCGATCCGGCGCGCGCAGCGCTCATCCAGCAAAGCCGCGCCAATGAACGCCTTCTGCCGGGGGTAGCCTTGCCCGCCGGCATCACCATCACCGCCGATGCCGCCGAAGCCCTTACAGGTGCCGCGCTGATCCTGCTGGTGGTGCCGGCCCAGGCCCTGCGCCCCGTATTGCAAAGCCTGCCCGCTCTGCCCGCACCGGTGCTGATCTGCGCCAAGGGGGTAGAAGCCGGCAGCCTGATGCTGCCGCTCGAAATCCTGGCCGCCACGCATCCCGACGTTACTTCTGGCGTGCTGAGCGGCCCCAATTTCGCCCATGAAATTGCCCGCGGCCTGCCCGCCGCTGCCGTGGTCGCCAGCCATCATGCCGGCCTGCGCACGTTGGGCGTAGCGCGTCTTGGGTCAGCAGGCTTTCGCCTTTACGGCGGCGATGATCCGGTTGGTGCCGAAATTGGTGGCGCCGCCAAGAATGTGATTGCGATTGCTGCCGGCGCCGTGATGGGCGCGGGTCTTGGGGAGAATGCACGCGCGGCGCTGATCACGCGCGGCCTGGCAGAAATCGCGCGCCTGGCTTTGGCCCTGGGTGGCCGCACCGATACGGTTGCCGGGCTTTCGGGTCTTGGCGATTTGCTGCTGACGGCAACGGGGCCGGGCAGCCGCAATACATCGCTCGGCATGGCGCTTGGGCGGGGTGAGAATCTTGCGGATATACTCGCCGCGCGGCGGGGGGTGACGGAAGGTGTTGCCACTGCCCCGGCGCTGGTGGCGCGTGCGGCAAGCCTTGGCGTTGATCTGCCGATTTGCACGGCGGTGGCAGAATTGGTGAGCGGCAAGGTAACGCTGCAAGAAGCGGTTGGCAGGCTGCTTGCGCGCCCGCAACGGGATGAATGACGCAAAACATCCTCGCCAAGCACGTCCCAACAGGTCTAGCCTTCCTCTTATGCTGCGTCAGGCCGCCCGCGCATCGCGCGCAGTCCTTGTTACTCGCCCGGAACCCGGTGCGGCGGAAACCGCCCGGGCGCTAGCTGCGCTTGGCTGGGACCCAGTACTGGCCCCGGCGCTGACGCTGACGGCACTACCCTTCAAACTGCCACCAAGCTGCCAGGCCTTGATCCTCACCAGCCGAGCCGCCGCCCGCGCGCTACCGGCTTCTGCACTCAGCGTGATTGCAGTGGGTGAGGCCACCGCCACCGAAGCCCGCGCCCGCGGTTTTGCCGATGTGGAAGCGGCGGCGGGCGATGCGGCAGCGCTGGCCGCGCTGATCAGCGCAACCCGCCGCCCTGAAGATGGCGCGCTGTGTCTTGCCGTTGGCGAGGGCTACGCGCTTGACCTTGCCGCTTCCCTGCGCGCCAAGGGATTTCGCGTCATCCGCCGCGTGGTCTATGCGGCGCGGCCTAGTGCAGGCCTGCCAGCGGAAGTTCAGCAAGCCTTGCGGGATGGCAGCGTTTACGCGGCGCTTTTCACCTCGCCCAGGCTTGCGCGCGAAACCATTCGGTTGCTGCGTGATGCGGGGCTTGAGCCTGCCGCGCAACGCATCAGCGCCATTGCGCTCAGCCCACGCATCGCCGCTGCCCTTTCGGCCCTGCCCTGGGCGGAAATCCGCACCGCCGCGCATCCGGATCACGCCGCTTTGCTCGCCTGTCTTGGGAGCGCGGATATGCTAGGTTCCCCATCATGAGCGATACCTCCCCCGCGCCCAAGCGCCGCCTTGATCCCCTATTGCTGCCGCTTTTTGCGGGCGGCGCGGTGTTGGTAATGGCACTCGCCTGGTTGCTGATCGCACCGCGACCAAATGCGCCAGCCCTGCCCAATCTGGGCCCGCTGGAAAGCCGGCTTGCCGGCCTGGAAGCCCGACCAGGCTTCAACCCGACGCCGCTGGAAACCCGTCTCACGGCGCTGGAAGCCCGCCCGCGCGCCGCCGCCGCGCCCGATCTGGCGCCGCTCATCCAAAGGCTTGAAGCGCTTGAAGCCCGCCCGGCGCCAAGCCTGGATATATCGGGCCTTGCCCCGCGCGCCTTGGCGGAAACCCTGGCGACCAGGCTTGATCGGCTCACGGAGCGCCAGGATGCTTTGGCCGCGCGCCTTCAAGCGGCGGATGCCGAAGCGCTGCGCCGGACCGAAGATCTGGCGCGCAGCCTGCTCGCCCGCCTGGAAGTCGCCGAAAAGGCCGAGGTTGAGCGCATCGCAGCCGCCGGCGCTGCGCTGGAAGGCAGGCTGGCCGGCGCCGAATCTGCGCTCGGCACCCGCTTGCAAGCGTTGGAAGCAGCGCAGGCGCGCGTCGCCGCCATCGAAGCCCGCGCCAATCGGGTGCAGGGCATCGCGGCGTTACGCGCTCGGCTGGATGCTGGGCAGGCGCTTGGCCCGACGCTGACGGCCTTCCCCAATCCGCCCGCCGCGCTCAGCCGTTACGCTTCGGCTAGCCCGCCGACCGAAGCCGCGCTCCGCCTTGGTTTTGAAGACGCGGCACGCGCCGCCCGCGCGGCGAGTGAGCGAGCCAAGGAAGGACAATCCATTCTGGAAAGCGCCTCCGCCCGGCTTGCTGGGCTGGTCACCATCCGGCGTGGTGAGACGATCATCTGGGGCGATGAGGCAGCCGCCGCTTTGGAAGCCGCGCGCCGCGCGCTGGAAGCGGGTGATCTGCCGGGCGCGCTGGCACGGCTTGCCCCCCTGCCACCCGCCGCCCGCGCCGCGCTGGGCGGATGGGAGGCTGACGCCCAGGCACTGCTCGCGGCACGTGCTGCCATCGTCACCCTGGCCGGGGGCTGAAGCGCCATGCGCAAGGCGCTTTTGCTGCTGGCGGGGCTGATTGGCGTCGCGGCGCTGACGCTTTGGCTGCTGAGGTTGGGCGGTTCGGTTGAAATCCGCGTCGGCGACTTGTGGATAGGTCTGCCCGTGCCGGTGGCAGCTGGGCTTCTCGCGCTTGGCTTTATTCTGGTGCATGGCGTGCTTCGTCTGCTGGCTTGGTCGCGCGGTGTGCCGGGCAGGATGGGGCTTCGCCGCGCTGCTCGGCGTCGGGCGGATGGCGATGCCGCCATCACCCGCGCCCTGATCGCGCTTGGCGCTGGCACCGCGCCGCGCGCCTTGGAAGACACCCGCC
>JBILPX010000231.1:0-5447 GCA_044373565.1 Roseomonas sp. | reverse complement strand
GCGAAGTGGCGCCCGTAGCGGCTGTCGAGGAAGGCGCGGACCGAGGCGGGATCCGTGCTGGTCGCGTCGTGGATCGCGGTGAAGGCAATCGGCCAGGCTTGCTGCGCGTGTTCGCGCATGGTGCCCCAGAAACCCCAGTCTTGGTTTTCGGTAGGAAGGATCGTGCTCATCTGTTTGTCTCCGTCATCGGCGGGGGAAATCCCCTGCGCGTGACAGACCATTCGCGCTGTGATGGGGGCTGAGCCAAGCGAAATAGAGCGTTATTTCATTGCTATGTTCAGCAGGGTTTGATCATGATGTGAGGGCCAGAAGCTGCTGCTATCTGGCCCCCGCTCGCCATGATTAGCGGCGCTTTTTGCTGCGCTTGGCGGCGGCTTGGCCGGCGGCGTAGGCTTCCGCCAGCGAGTTTCGGATGGACCAGACCGCGACATCGTGGAAATCGAGCGCGTCGCGGTTTCGGGTTTCCAGCGTCTCAACCGAGGGCATGTGCCGCTTGGCGATTTCGAGGAAAAGCTGGTCGGTTGAAGGTGTGTCGTTCATCTTGGTCTCCTTGCTGTGGCGCGGGGGAGTTTCCCTGTGCCTGAGGGACCATTCGCGCTTTAGCGGGGGGCGAGCCAAGCGGGATTGAGCGTAGTTTCGTTGCTATGATCGGTCTGATTGGTTGTAATCAAACGGGTGCCGAGGTCGCCAATAAAAACTTGCCAAAATTTGCCATATCAGCTATACTTGCCGGATGAGCACCATGAATATTTCCCTCCCCGAAACGCTCAAGGCCTTCGTTGACGATCAGGTCACTGAGGGCGGCTACAGCACGAGCAGCGAATATGTCCGCGAGTTGATCCGCCGGGATCAGGACCGCCAGCAACTCAAAGGGCTGTTGCTGCAGGGGGCCAAATCAAAGCAAGGCGCTGTGGCAGACGCCGCCTATTTTGACGGGCTCCGTCAGAAGCTGAAGCAACGCAAAAAAGCGTGACCATCAAGCCGGTCATCCTGCGTATCCTTGCTGAGCAGGATCTTCAGCAGGCAAGCCTTCATTACCAGTCTGAGGGTGGCGAAGCGCTGGCCCTGGATTTCATCGAGGAGGCTGAGCAGGCTTTTCGCCGCATCGGCCGCAATCCCGCGATCGGTTCCCCGCGTTACGCCTATGAGCTTGGCCTTGAAGGGTTACGGGCGTGGCCGTTACGGCGCTTTCCTTATCTGATTTTCTATATTGAACAGCCCAATGCACTTGATGTGTGGCGCGTGTTGCATGGCCAGCGCGACATCCCGTCCTGGATGCAGTCTTCGGAATAATCACGCAGCTTTGCGTAGTGCCGAGACATCAGCAAAGGTGCGGTCCTCACCATCCAGCACCGCCGCATGCCCGGTTTCCTCCTGCCAGCGTTGCAGGATCACATCGCAGTAAGCAGGATCAATCTCCAGCAGCACTGCACGCCGCCCGGTGCGTTCCGCCGCGATCATCGTCGTGCCCGATCCGCCAAAGCAATCCAGCACCGTATCGCGCGGCTTGCTGCTGTTGCGGATGGCGCGCTCGACTAGTGCCACCGGCTTCATCGTCGGATGCAAATCATTCCTGGCCGGCTTATCGAAATGCCAGACATTCCCTTGGTCCCGCGCGCCGCACCAGTAATGCTGCGCGCCGGCCTTCCAACCATAGAGCATCGCTTCGAATTGCTGGTGGTAGTCTGCGCGGCCCAGCGCAAAAATATTCTTGGCCCAGATGATGGTGCTGGACCATTTGCCGCCTGCTTCCTGCCAGGCGCGATGCAGCGTTGGCCATTCGGAAGACGACATACAAATATAGCTGGCGCCCTTGGTGACCAAGAGAAGGTTTGTCAGCGCCGGGCGCAGGAAATCCAGAAAGCCCTTGCCCAACGCGTCATTGGCGATGGTCATCTTGGCGGCGGTGCCGCCCTCGTAAGCAACATTATAGGGCGGATCTAGAAAGGCCATGTCCGCGAGGTGCCCATCGCCAAGGGCGCGCTCGACATCGGCAAGCTTGGTCGCATCACCGCAGAGCAGCCGATGGTCACCACAACGCCAGAGATCGCCCTCGCGCGTGACAGGGTTGACCGGCAGCGGCGGGGCTTCGTCAGCGTCCTCGCCATTAAGTCCGGCATCTGCGGCGGCCAGCAGCCGGTCCAATTCCATGCCGGAGAAGCCGAGTACGTCGAGATCTACCGCAGCATCGTCACGGATGCGCGCTATCTCTGCCGCCAGCAGCGCCTCGTCCCAGCCGGAATTCAGTGCGATCTGATTATCCGCGAGCCGCAGCGCCCGCGCCTGGGGTTCGGTCAGATGCGCCAGTCGAATGGCGGGGACGCTCGCCATACCGAGCCGCTTGGCCGCCATCACGCGACCATGCCCCGCGACCAGAACACCCGCGCCATCCACCAGCACCGGGTTCACAAAGCCGAACTCAGCAATCGAGGAGGCAATCTGCGCGACCTGCGCCGGCGAATGCGTGCGCGCATTCTCGGCATAGGGCACCAGTGCGGCGACTGGCAGCGATACAACGGCGAGGTCATGCTGCATCTGCTACCTCCGTTGTCCAAAAGTCTTATCAAATAGCGACATCTTTAAGAAGTTCTGACGTAACATTACTCTGATATAAAAAAACCTACTGCAGTTGTTCGCGGCACACGTGGTCAGCAACACCCCCTCGCTCTGCGCCAGCCTGAAACGGACTAGCGCCTGCGTGCCCAATCTTTCGGTTCGCGATTGCGTTTTCAGCTGTCTAGAAAAAGCCACGCGAATCTGGCGCCTTCGCCTTTGCTGACATGGAATATTAGGCAGATTTGGCACTTGTCGAAAAATTGACTGGCCTCTAATGTAATCAGAGTTTTTCGGCATTCCAAAAAAATAGAATGCCATCTCCTGAGAAACATTTTTTTGAATGGAATTTTTAGGGAAGCCATGCCACAACCTCCTGTTGTTGAAACGATCCTAAGGAGCCGCGGTGCTGTTCTTGAGCTAATTGCCGCCGCTGTTATTCTGGCGTTAGGGGTAAATCTCCTCGCCACGGCGGTGGCTGACTTCTTTGGGACTAGTAAGCAGGCAATGTTCTGGACAAGTCTTGTATTGGTCATTGCAAGTCTAGCACTGATAGTGAGGCGCGCCATTTCCTCTAGGATTGTATCCCGCGATTACGAGGCTTTTCTTTGTTACCACCGGAAAGATAACTGTCTAATCGAGGTACCAGAGTATGAATTCTCTGAAGATGTTTCAGGCTACTTCAGGGGGCTTTTCGCAGAGAATGAAGCTCCAAAGAAGCTCTGGGAGTCAGGTCCACTTTCCAACATGTTCGAGTATAACGAGCAGTCTGGAGTATTCAAAAGGCGACCTACTGAGGCGCAACAATTGGTTATCGAAGCGATCGAATATCTCTTATTAGATCGCTTGTCGACACATCTGCAAGACTATTTCAATAAACCAGGCTTAGACAGAGAAAGGTTAAACACGCTTACGAGAGAGGATATCCCAGGGGTCGTTTTCAAAAATCGGTTCCTGGACACTTTTTCTCGTCCGATGCAGGACCGGGCTGCATTTGTCGAAAGGACTTCAAGGCAAAATGTACCTATTGGAGAGATTGTTGCGTCGTATGGACCAGAGGGTCAGCGCTATGGAAGATTCACTCTTTCTTTGCCAGCTAATGCGAAAGTTCAGAGAATAACTCCAACCGAAATTAGGATTGATACGGGGAAATTTCGCCTCAAGCTCGAGATTGTATTTTCTGGATTAAACACTAATCTCCCGAAGAATTTTGAGCGTTTGTATTTAAATTCGGTTAAATTTAGAGACATTACGACTTTCAGCATCCAAGTTAAAGCAATGGTTATTTTCAAGCCACTCGCACTGCTGTCTCAGTCGGGCTGGCAGTACCATTTATGGCTTGATTCATTTCTGACCACACTTGAGAAACGTATTTCTAAAAAGGAGTTTTTCGAGCGTATAAAATGGGACCAAGCGTTAACTGTGGGGCGGGTAGTTCAAGCTACTCTTTCATTAGAAACTACGCCAAGCCATGCCAAACCAAGCGCGCCTTCTGTGGACGAAGCATAAGAAAATTTTCTAAATTATATGGGTCGTCGAGTTAGGTACTTTCAATAAAAAATATTCTCAGTAGGGTTTGTGAATGCTTGATCTGTATAGAAATAATTTCGTTTTGCTTTTAAGGAGTTTCCTGGCGCCACTACTGAGTCTTGATCTGCGCCACAATTGCTATACCAAATTAGCTTGATTAAGTTCTCCGCCATGCCCCGGACGGTTGTACCCCAATTGGAGAGATTCCGGCTTTTGCTTCATAAGGCTATTCCGGCGACGTCCGTTCGCCCTACTGCTACCGCATCGTAATCGCGCCCATCGTCGGAAAGCGTCACCGGCTGATCCGGATAGAGCATCCGCCAACGCGCAATCGCCAAATCCACATAGGCCGGCGCCAATTCAATGCCGCGCACAACGCGGCCCGTGCGTTCCCCGGCAATCAGCGTCGTGCCGCTACCGGCAAAGGGCTCAAACACCACCTCGCCCGCATCCGTGTAGGCACGCATCAGAAAGTCTGGAAGCGCCACCGGAAACACTGCGGGGTGTTCCGTCTCAATGCCGCGCCCCTTGTGGCGGGTGATGCGCAGCACCGCGTCAGGAATGCGCATGTCCTGCACCGGCTGGCCGATATGCGTATAGGCTTTCACCTCGCCATCGGCGGCACGCAGCCCGCTGCCTTTGTTCGGCGTGCCAGCCCATTTGCATGGAATGATCTTATTCGCCTGCCGCGCCATGCGGTTGAAGTGAAATACCAACTCAAACGCCGGCGCCAGACGCCCGTTCCAATCACCCGGCAATCCCGGCCCCTGGTCCCAGGTGTAAAGCCCAAAGCGGCGCCAGCCGCGCGTCCGCATCCATTCCAGCCAGCCTTCCCAATAGGGCTGCCATTCATTTTCGCGATGGATCAGGCCGAGATTGACCAGCGCCTGGCCATCCGGCCGCAGCGCCGCGTCCAGATGCTGGAACACGCCCTGCATTAGCGCATCCCAATCCGTCACACCGCCGGTCGTGTAAGCCCGCTGGTTGCCATAGGGCGGGCTCGTGAACAGCATCGCCGCACGATCGCTTTCCATCACGCGCGCGACCGTCGCCGCATCCGTGCTGTCCCCACACAATAGCCGATGCGCGCCCAGCAGCCACAAATTGCCGGGGCGAGAGACCGCCTGGCGCGGTGCCTCTGGCTCGGCATCGGCGGGATCATCCACATCCTCGGCAATTGCGGGCGCGGCGGGGTTCTCGGCGGTGTCTGCGGGCAGGGCTTCGGGCGCATCGCCGTCAGACACGGCATCTCCAGCCGCCGCGAGGATGCCCGCAAGTTCATCCGCCGAGAAACCAAGCGCTGCGAGGTCAATTTCCGCAGCCTGGACGCTCGCCAACGCATCACGCAGCAGCGCCTGGTCCCA
>JBILPX010000230.1:0-5458 GCA_044373565.1 Roseomonas sp. | reverse complement strand
CGATCCCATGATGATGCCGAAAATCACCAGGGGCGGCAGCAAATCCACCAGGCGCTTCAGCCTTTCCCGCAGTGGATCAACTATTTCCTTCTGCCGCACCAAATCCGGTCGCACCAGGGCGATCAGGATAATGGTGCCCATGAACAGCACCGTCATCACAATGCCCGGCACCACGGCGGCAGCGTAAAGCTGCCCGACCGAGGTATTGGTCATGGCGCCATAGACAATCAGCGCAATCCCGGGCGGGATCAGATTGCCAAGCGATGCGCCAGCCGCGATCGAACCCAACACCAGGCGCGTATCATAGCGGCGCTTGCGGAAGGAAGGCAGCGCCACGGTTGAAATCGTCGCAGCGGTCGCCACAGAAGAACCGGATACGGCGGAAAACACCGCAGACGCGCCGATATTGGTGTGCAAAAGCCCGCCTGGCAGAAAATTCAGCCAATCCGCAAGTGACCGGTAAAGCCGATCCGTCGAACCAGACCGCACCAAAATCTCACCCAGCAAAATATAGAGCGGGATGGATAGCAGCACGTAATCTTCCATGGCGCCCCAAAGCTGCGTGCCAAAGGCGGCGACCAAGGGTGGGCCGAGGTATAACGCTGCGCCCAGCAGCGCGATCAGGAACATCGCCACAGCCACATGCAGGCCTAAAAACAGGAAGCCGATCAGCAGCAGAAAGCCGATGCTGGCTTCGGTGATGCCGATCATGGCTGCTTGCCTTCGCGTTCCAGGATGGTGCCCATTTCGGCTTCGATTTCCTCATCCAGCGTCAGCGGCCCGTAGAAAAGATTGAGCCGCGCGCGATCTGACAGCAGCAGCCAAAAAGCATGAGCCGCCATGGCGCCGGCGGAAAGCGCAAACAGCAAAAGCCCAATCATCCAGGCACCCTGCGGCAACCAAAGCGGCGTTTGCAGCGGCGAATTTGCATGCGCCTGGAATTCGATGCTTTCTTCCAGCACTGACCAACCGCGCCAGGCGCCATAAATCGCCATGCCGGCCAGTAAGCCATAAGCCAGCGCATTCAGCACGGCGCGGAGGAGTGCCGGCATGCGCCCCAGCAGGAAATCGACGCGCGTATGCGCCTTGATCATGAGCGCTGAGGCAAAACCAAAAGCTGAGACAATGGCCGTGGTATAGCCGCCAATTTCATCCACCCCTTGCAGCGATATGGAAAAGAACTTGCGCAGCAGGATTTCGGCCACCGTCAGGAAGGACAGCGCAATCAGCCACCAGCCAGAGAGAATGGCGAGAAATCGGGCAGGTGGCGCGAAAAAGCGGCTGACCGGGTTGGGGTCTATCGGGGTCATGGGCGGCGTGGCCTTATTGAAAACGCTTCGGCCCGCCTTGGCGCGCCGGTTGCTTGGCAAATCGAACGCCGTGTTGCACAGAGACCGCAACCTGGCAAAACTCATCACTCACGGCGGCAAGGTTCGTGCCGACCTTTTCGGGAGAAGACTTGATGCGCACCCCCCTTTCCCTGCTTGGCGCGGCCTTTGGCGCCTTGCTCGCCGCCGCTCCGGCCTTGGCGCAAAGCCCAATCCAACTGCGTGTGGCGGGGCATTTCACCTCCAATTCCCGCCACACGGAAGGCATTGAACGGCCCTTCTTCAACGCCCTGGGTCAGACCACGGGCATTAATTTGGCCGTCACCTTCAACCCGATGGACCAGGTGGGTGCCGCCGCGCCGGATGCGCTGCGCCATCTGCGCAATGGCACTTTCGATGTGATGAGCGTCTTGATCGGCCAGACCGCGCGCGATGAGCCCTTTATTGATTCGCTCGATCTGATCGGCGTTTCCACGACGTTGGAAGAAACGCAACAAGCCATCGCGGGCGGGCGGGAAGCGCTGGATCGGCGCTTGCAGGAACGCTTCAACGCCAAGGTGATGACGTTGTGGCCCTTTGGTGCGCAGATGTTTTTCTGCAATCGCCCCGTCGCTTCCATGGGCGATCTGCGCGGCTTGAAGGTGCGTTCTTATACGCCCACCATGTCGGCGCTGCTGCAATCGCTGGGTGCCACGCCAGTGACCTTGCAGCTTTCCGAAACCTATCAGGCATTGCAGCGCGGCACGGTGGAATGCGGCATTACCTCGGCCACTTCCGCCTATACGGCCAATTGGGGCGAAGTCATTCGCACCATCCTGCCGGTGTCGCTCGCTTCAGGCGTGCAGGGGCATTTCATGTCGCTCGCAGCCTGGCGGCGCTTCAGCCCGGAACAGCAGGCCGCACTCACGCGCGCTTTTGCTGATCTGGAAAAACAGATGTGGGATTTGGCGCGCACCGCAAGCAATGAGGCCTTCGCCTGCTTCCAGGGCCAGGATGCCTGCACCACGCGCAAATTCAATGTGCAGGTGGTGACACCGCCGGCGGAAGATGAACGCCGCGTGCGTGAAGCCGTGACCGCGGTGGTGCTGCCCAGTTTCCGCGATAGCTGCAACCGCGTTTGGGCGGATTGCGCGCGGGTTTGGAATGACAGCGTCGGCAAGGCGCGCGGTTATACCATTCCCTGACATGGCACCCGGCTTCGCCATGCCGCGCCTTGGGCAAGGGACCTGGGGCATGGGGGAGGATCGCTCGCGGCGCCCGGCGGAAGCCGATGCGCTGCGCGCGGGGCTCGATCTTGGCATGTCCTTGATTGATACAGCCGAGATGTATGGCGAAGGCGGCGCCGAGGAAGTGGTGGGCGATGCCATTGCCGGGCGTCGTGATGGCGTTTTCATCGTCTCCAAGGTTTATCCGCATAATGCGTCGCGTCGCGGCGTGGTGGCCGCCTGTGAACGCAGCCTGAAGCGCCTGCGGATTGAAACCATTGATCTTTATCTGCTCCATTGGCGCGGCGGCGTGCCCTTGGCGGAAACCTTGGCGGGGTTTGAAGCGCTGCGGCAGGCCGGCAAAATCCGGCGCTGGGGCGTTTCCAATCTGGATCTGGATGATCTGGCTGAATTGGGCGCCGCACTTGCCGATTGTGCGACGGACCAGGTGCTTTACAGCCTTGAACATCGCGGCGCTGAGTTTGATCTGCTGCCCTTTTGTGCCGAACGCGCCATGCAGGTGATGGCCTATTCCCCCGTGGGGCAGGGCGGGCGGATGCTGCGCAATCCAGCGCTTGCGGCGGTAGCGGCACGGCATGGCAAAAGCCCCGCGCAAATCGCCATTGCCTGGACGTTGCGCCAGCCTGGCGTGGTGAGCATCCCGAAAGCCGCGAAGCTTGCCCATGTGCGGGAAAACGCCGCAGCGCGGGAGATTACCCTAAGCCCTGAGGATATCGCGGCGCTGGATGAAGCCTTCCCGCCGCCGCGGCGGAAGCGACCCCTGGCGATGCTGTAATGGCGTGACCCGTTTTGCAGGGCCACGCCATCAGAATGTAGTTATTCGAAACGATCTATTCTGGGGGCAATTGCGCCTCAGCGGCAGCGGCAACGGCTGGTGCGCTGGTTTCCTTCGGCGCAGCTTCGCGAGACCCGGCAGCGCCGGACCGCAGCACCACCATCAGCTTTTCAATCGCGGTTGCCTTGTCGCAGCGGTCAATCGCCGCGGCTTCGGCGGCCAGCCGGTCAAGCGCCAATTCATAGATCTGGCGTTCGCTGAAGGATTGGTCGGGCTGGCCCGCGTTGCGGAACAGGTCGCGCACCACTTCGGCGATTTGCACTGGATCGCCAGAATTGATCTTCGCTTCATATTCCTGGGCACGGCGAGACCACATGGTGCGCTTGATGCGCGCGCGGCCCTTCAGCGTATCCATGGCCGGCTGGAAGCTTTCCGTGGTGCAGAGCTTGCGCAGGCCCGAGGATGACGCCTTGTTCACCGGCACGCTCAGCTTCATGCGGTTTTCTTCAAAGGTCACTTCAATGACCTGCAAGGAATAGCCTGCCGCCTCTAGCGTACGGATACCCTGCACCGTGCCCACGCCATGTGTCGGGTACACGACATAATCGCCCATCTTGAATTCCTGTTTCGGTCCAGGGGGCGGTTTAGGCGAGGAAGATGACATGGGCATTCCAGGACGAGGCGGGCCTCCGCCAGGCGGGCGCATCCCCATCTGGACATTCGGACGCATGGTGGGCGGTGGCGGAGAAAGCGGCGAAATACTTGGTGGCGGCGCCGGGCGTGGCGCCGGCGCCGGGGAAGGCAGGGTCACCATGGCAATGCCATGCGCTTGCACAAGAGCAGGCCGGCTTGGCGCTTCCGGTGCAGGGCTCGGCGCCTCCTGAAGGCCGGTCTTGGCAGGCACAGCTTCTGTCTCGGCTGCGGTTGCGGGCTTCGCCTTGGGTTTGGCGGCGGGCTTAGCGGTCGCAGGCGCGACAGTCTGAGCCGGCGCCTCGGTCGCCAGTGCTGCGGGCTTCGCTGCCGGTTTCGCGGGCTTCGGCGGGGCAGCTGGCTTGGCGGCGGCCACGGGCGCCACATGCTTCGCAGCAGGCGCTTCGACCTTGGCGGGTACAGCGGGCTTGGCGCTTGGCGGCGGCGACGCTTGCTTGGCCGCAGCTGGGGCAGCTGCTGGCTTCGCAACGGGTTTGGCGGCGGGCTTGGCCGTGGGCTTCGCTACCGGTTTGGGGGCAGGCTTGGCCGCTGCCTTGGGCGCGGGTTTGGCGGCGGGCCTCGCCTTGACAGGCGCTGCAGCCTTGGGCGCAGGCTTGCTCGCCGGCTTGGCTACAGGCTTCGCGCTTGGCTTTGCCGCTGGCTTGGCCGTCGCTTTGGTCACTGGCTTATTCACAGGTTTCGGCGCCGCCTTCTTGTTGGGCTTCGTGGTCGCCTTTGCCGTGGCGGAGGATTTCTTCGCAGCCGGCTTTGCGGCCGATTTCGCCTTGCTGGCGGGTTTCTTGGCCGCGGGTCGGGCCGGCTTGGCGTGGCCTTTGGCAGGCGCCTTGGACACTGGCTTACGTGTCATGAAAACGGGACTCCCAACGCAGAACCCGGATCAGCGCGATCCGGTTGAGAATGCAGACCATCATCCACGGCAGACACCTGGGTCAGACCAGACGCCGGAATGACGAAACATATCTTTAACACAAAAAACGCATCTGGTCACCCGCCAAGCAGCGAATGCGGGCGGAATTCATAACCATTCCGGTCAGATATGCGCGCCCTTAGGGTGAAAAACTGCTCAGGGCTTGCCGGGATTGGGGCTGAGCAGCGCCTTCTTGCCCGGCTTGTCCTTCCAATCATCGGCATCCGCCGGCGCTTCGCCCTTGCGGGTGATATTGGGCCATTGCTGGGCGTAATCCCGGTTCAGCTCCACCCAGGGGGTCGCCTTGTCGTCGCTATCGGGGAGAATCGCCTCGGCCGGGCATTCCGGTTCGCAAACGCCGCAATCAATGCATTCATCCGGGTGGATCACCAGCATGTTTTCGCCGACATAGAAGCAGTCCACCGGACAGACTTCCACGCAGTCCATGTATTTGCAGTTGATGCAACTTTCACTGACAACATAAGTCACTGGCGCGATTCCTTGGTGCTGA
>JBILPX010000020.1:0-17905 GCA_044373565.1 Roseomonas sp. | reverse complement strand
TTGATCGCGGCCTGCACTGCCGCGATCAACCGATCCACCGCCGCGATGTTTTCGGCGTTTTGTGCGAAGGCAAGCCCAAGCCGCCCACCTTCCGCCAGCACCACGCGCGTTGGCAAGGCCACGCCGGCACCAGGCATGGCCAGTTCCACCATCATGCCGGGCTTGAAGGCGCCATCACTTTTCAGGCTCGCTCCATCGCGCGCGATTTCAATCAGCGCCGCTTCCTCCACCTTGCCGCCCTTGGTGGCGATCAGCATGGGCGTGCCGGCGCCATCCACCCTTTCCCAATCGGTGCGCATGCCTGTCAGGAAGCCATCCACCTGTTCACCAAGCCGGCCCGTGACATCGGCAACCGTCTCGGCTGCCACTTTCACCGTGCCGCTGGATGTGCGCGCCCCTTCGGCAACATCGGAAACTTCCCGCATGGCGCGTGCGGCTTCGTCATTTTGCTTGGCGACAGATTGTACGCTGGCTGAGATGTCGCGGGTCACCGCATCCTGTTCTTCAACGGCGGCGGCGATTGCACTGGCCACGCCACTCACACGCTGAATGGCGTTGGCCACTTCCTGAACCGCGCCCACCGCGTCGCCGCTGGCAGCCTGAATGGCGCTGATCTGCGCGCTGATTTGTTCCGTCGCACGCGCGGTTTGCGAAGCAAGGGTCTTTACTTCGGATGCCACAACCGCGAAGCCCTTGCCGGCATCGCCAGCACGCGCGGCTTCGATGGTGGCGTTCAGCGCCAGTAGGTTGGTCTGCCGGGCGATATCCGTAATCAGGCGCACCACATCGCCAATCTGATTGGCCGATTCTGCCAAGCCTTGCACGGTGGCACCCGTGGCATGGGCGCGTTCCACTGCGTCCTGCGCCGCGCGTGCCGCTTCCGCCACCTGACGTGAGATTTCGGTGACTGACGCGGTCATTTCCTCGGTAGCGGCGGCAACTGCTGCAAGATTGCTGGAATTCAGCTGCGCCCCATCCGCGGTATCGGCCACGCGATTGCGTGTCTGCTCCGTAGCCGAGGCCATGGAGATAGAGGCGTCACGCATGCCGCCGGCAGAATCGCGCAGCCGATCCATGATGGACGCAACCGAGCCACCAAATTCCTGCGTCAGGCTTTCCACCATGGCCTGGCGCCGATCCCGCGCCGCGCGTTCAATGGCGGCATTGGCTTCAAAGGCGGCATTGGCTTCCGCTTGTTCGCGGAATTTCTCCAGCGCTTCGGCCATGCTGCCGACCTCATCACTGCGTCCACGGCCTGGAATTTCCAGCGCGGTATCGCCCTTGGCCAAACGGCCCATGGCACCGGCCAAGTCGCTGAGCGGATTAGCGATGCGCCGCGCCGCAATCAGCGCCACCGGAATGGTGATGCCAAGCACCGCAAGCGCGGCAAAACCGATGATGGACAGCACCTTATCCATCGCCGCATCGAAAGTCGCGCGCGGCAGGGCGATCATCATGGCGCCAGCGGCATTGCCGCTCAAATCCCGGAGCGGCTGTACCGCCAGCACATGCGCGCCGCGCCCAGGCAGCACAAGATCAAGGCCACTAATCGCTTGGCCATCGCGCTGCGCTGTAAGCACCGCTTCGGGCAGGGCATCAATGGTCAGGCCTTCAACGGTGGAGGTCACCAGGCGGCCCGCGCCAAACAGCGCCGCCTCACCGCCCACCACTTGGCCAAGTTCCGCGACCACTGCGGGCGTCAGGCGTGTTGCGACCTTCAGCGTGCCAATGATCTGGCCGGATTGATCCTTCACTGGCAGCGCCGCACCGGTCGCGAACTGGCCGGATGAAGGCGAAACCTCGCTGCCCAACTTGCCAGTACCCATCAGCGCAGAAGCCACATCTGGCAAGCGTGACTTGTCATCACCCACACGATTCGGATCATGCCCGCGCATGATCACGCGGCCTGATTTATTCGTGACCTCCAGCACTGAAACCGTGGGGTCCACCGCGCGCATGGCCGCGAATCCAGGGACCAGAATGTTGCGCAGCTCGGCGGCATCACCCGCCGCGAGTGCGGCGATCAAGTCCGGGCGTTGCGTAAAGCTTGCCGTGTAGCCGGCCATGCGCTGCGCGGCGTCATGCAAATCACGTTCTGCCAGCCCAACAGCGCGGGTCAGCGCCTGCTGCATCTGCGCCTGGTGGTCATTCTTGACCGCCCAGAAGGCGCCAGTGGCGGCCAGCAAGCCAGCGAAAATTGCCGGCAAAAGACCCAGCATGAGCAAGCGGGGGCGCAACCCTGATAAACGACGCGCGGTAACGGCCATAGAAAATCCTCCAGCGAAAGAAAGGCATCATCGCTGAAGGTGATGAAAGAAGGGTTTCAGTTTTGTGACGCGCGCACGCTCTGCACAAAAATCAGCTAGATTGCCGCTTCCCGCAGCATCATGCGCCCATCGCCATGCCAAATATTATCAAATCGTTGAAGCCAACGATCTGCCTGGGTTTCACCTGTGGCTAAAATTGCATCAAGCGGGTCAAGAAACAGCGCTTCATCCAGCCCGCGCGCATTCATCCCATCGCGCGCAATCGCCAGCACGTCGCGGCCCACATCGCGGAGCGACCGGCCCTGGATGGTGGCGGTCAGGCCCTCTCGTGGCACGGCTACCGGAAGGGAATATGATTAATTATTGCTTGACAAACGAGTTAACAACAAGAAGCCTTGTTTTGCTTGCGTTTCAGGTTCTTGAGGAGAGGTTCAGGTGGCGCTATTTTTCCTTGCGGCCGGTTTAGTGTTTATTCTAGCTCGGTGGTTTGGCCGTCGTACCAAGCACGATGGCGGAATAGTTAGTTTATTGCCCTGTTTTTGGGCCGCCATTGTGGTTGGAGGGTTATCGCTTTTCTGGGCCTTACTGGCTGCCTGGATCAATGCGCGTGAGGCCCATTCTAGGGACGCAATTGCAGCAGCAATAAGGGCGCTCAGCTCACTTGAAAATTATCAGTCGGCCGAACTTATCGGCGGTGCATTGGCAGGTATCATACTTTATGATGGTTTTCGACGTACCCAAGAGATGAGCGCCGAATCGGAGGGAGCGTTAAAAAATTCAACAATTGTCGTTCTGCCGGCCGCCTTGTTCCTCGCGGTTGCACTTCTGTCGCGAGATGGGGTGCTGGAGCGCATTGTCGGTTTGGAAGCGGGTGGGATGAAGGTAGCGCTACAGCCATTGGAACGAGCGAGCAAGCGAGATGAGATTGTGCCGAGTCAATCGCTAACGACCAATGGCGAGAGACAGGACGAAGTCTTTCCCAACATCGCGGCGCTGCTCGACCTTACCGACCCAGACAAAAACAGAAACATGATCCAACGAGACTATCAAATCATCCTGCGCTTAGCGGGACCAAATCAGAATCTGACAATCCAAGATAATGTTTTCCGAGAATATGGACAATTTTTGGGTATGTTTAGAAGCACGGTTCTTTGTCTAGATAATTATATAAAGAAAAGCAATGATACTCGCTTGGTCGCGATTGCCGGTGTTAATGTTCCGCTCGCGTTTGTGGTCTTAGAGCGCGCGATAAGGGAACGACAAAGCGACCGATCCTCGAACCATGCGCGTAAGTTATTAGATACTTTGCGCAAAAACGAAGAACAACTGCAGAAAGCTATGGGATCCTATATGGATGGATTTCAAAATGGAGAGAATAACAAGTGCCAAAGTTCCCAAGGATCACCAGCACAGCCGGATCCAGCGTCTAGTGCCGATAAACAGTCCGACGATAAGCCGCCACACATACTACTCGATGGTGTCTGGAAAGAGAAAAGCGATGCGCCCTATATCACGCTGGCAGCCGCCTGGTTGGGTGCCGCCTATAAGGAACCAAGCATGTCGGCAAGGTTGCTGACCGAGTGGCTGGCTGATAAAAGAAATACACTGGCGCCTGAAAAGCCAGATGTGACCTTGGCTTGGTTGCGTGTACGCACGCTGATCGAACTTATAATAATTCTGCCCAGCACCTTTGGCCGTCCCGAACCAGCTTCGGCGCGTGCTGCGCTTGAGGTAGCTGTTGGGGAGTTCGAGGCCCTTCCCAGCTTGCCACGCCTGGAACATTATGCGCGTACGACAGTTCGAAGCAATGGAAGTGCCTGCCCAAAAATTCATGATAGTCCTGACCCATTAGGTTTGGATGCCAACCTCTTCCTTACGCGCGCATCTTTATTGGCGCGTATGCTGCTCGCTGTGGTTGACAACCCTGATCCCGCAAACCGTCTGAAAGCCCATCATATGCGCCTCGCTACCGCGCTAAGGGACGCCGACCTTGCTTGCTTTCCAAGCATCCTAAAGCCCTATGACAGTCAGGCTTGGAGTGCTGTTTTCCAAATTACCTATGCGCGCGTTGCCCGCGCCTGGGCAGCTGAGCCTGTTGTATCGCGTGAGCAGGCTCGGGAATTGCAGAAGGAGGCAGAGAATACCCTACGCATGGGCTTGCACGAGTTAGAGGCAGCACAAGCTAAATGGCGCGAAGCACAGGAAAGGGGGGATCGCAGGGACCTGACAAACCTGTTTCAAAACTATCCCTTCCGGCCCATTCTCGAAACTGCACGCCGCTTCTCTGCGGGGACACCACGCTAGAGGCGCGTCCGGGCGGGGGTGATTTGAATCTAAGTCGTTTATTTTACAAGAAAAAAATTTTTCACTTAGCTTTTTTTGGGCGAGGTTGTTGAATTTGCCAGGGTGAAAGTTCTTGACTTTTTGCTGCAGGCGTGGCATGTAGAGTCGGTAGGGTCCATCGAGGAGTTGTTCCATGAAGTCCGTTGTATTTGCGTTTTTCAGCGCTCTGTTGCTTCTGGCACCTCTCGTGGCTCTGGCGCAGGGTGCCGTAAGGCCCTGATTTAGACACTATTTCTAGCTTTGAGGCTTTCGCCTCAGCGTAGTGTCATGATGGGAACGCTTCGTCTTTTGAGCGTTATCTACCCCTGGTGGACTTAGAGCGCGGTGGCCCATTGGTCTAACAATACCGATTTTCTTGTTTTGCTCAGCTCCCATGCTGTGGCGTGGCTTCTCCTGGTTAGCCTGCGCGGCTCTGAATAAATTGTGGGGGTTTTGTGGTACCCCCCTAAATCGCCGCTTCCCGCAGCATCATGCGCGCATCACCATGCCAAATATTATCAAATCGTTGAAGCCAACGATCTGCCTGGGTTTCACCTGTGGCTAAAATTGCATCAAGCGGGTCAAGAAACAGCGCTTCTTCCAGCCCGCGCGCATTCATCCCATCGCGCGCAATCGCCAGGACGTCGCGGCCCACATCGCGGAGCGACCGGCCCTGGATGGTGGCGGTCAGGCCCTCTCGTGGCACGGTTTCACGGAGCGCGCGGATTTCCGCGACACTCCAGCCCTTCGTCAGCGCGCGCGCTGCTTTTTGTGCGGCGTCATCATAGATCAAACCCACCCAAAAGGCCGGCAGCGCATTCAGCATGGAAGGCGCGCCCGCATCCGCGCCGCGCATTTCCAGAAAGCGCTTCAACCGTACATCGGTAAAGACCGTCGTCACATGATCCGCCCAATCGCCCATGGTGGCAGATTGGCCGGCCAGTTTTTCTGCCTTGCCATTCAAGAAGGCGCGAAAGCTCTGCCCCGCCGCATCCAGCCATTGGCCATCGCGCATGATGAAATACATGGGCACATCCAGCACCCATTCGGCAAAGCGTTCAAAGCCGAAGCCATCTTCGAACACCACGGCGGGGATGCCGGTGCGGTCCGGGTCCGTATCTGTCCAGACCCTGGCGCGGAGGCTGCGATAGCCGTTCTTCTTGCCCTCAGAAATCGGCGAATTGCCAAACAGCGCGGTCGCCAGTGGTTGCAGCGCGAGCGAGACCCGCAGCTTTTCCACCATATCCGCTTCATCGCCGAAATCGAGGTTCACCTGCACCGTGCAGGTGCGCAGCATCATATCAAGGCCCATGGCGCCGACGCGCGGCATGTATTGGCGCATGATCTCATAGCGGCCCTTCGGCATCCAGGGCATATCTTCGCGCTTTGCCAGCGGATGAAAGCCAATCGGCGCAAAGCCCAGGCCCAAGGGGGCGGCGACTTCGCGCACATCATCCAAATGTTCGAAAAGCTCGGCGGCCACTTCATGCAGGGTGGTCAGGGGCGCCCCGGAAAGCTCAAACTGGCCGCCTGGTTCCAGGCTGACAGAAGCGGCGCCGCGCCTCAGGCCAATCGGGTTGCCGCGATCGAGTATCGGCTCCCAGCCCTTCGCCATCAGCCCTTCCAGCATGGCGCGGATGCCTTGGGGTTCGTAGGGCGGCGGCGCGTAATCCGTCAGGCGGAAGCCGAATTTTTCATGCTCGGTGCCGATACGCCAGGCGGATTTGGGCTTGCAGCCGGCGGCGAACCATTCCGCCATCTGGCGGGTGGAGGTGATGGGCGTGGGATCGGACTCGCCGGGATTGGACATCAAAACCTTCCAGGGGCGCCGCCGGGACGACGCGAAACATAATCAGGACCAGTCACCCGCCAGGGCGGCGAGCACCGAAAGCCCGGCAACCGCCGCCGTTTCCGCCCGCAGGATGCGGGGGCCAAGGCCGATGGGCTTAACAAAGGCGTAGCTTTGGGCGGCGTCAAGTTCAGCGCGGTCAAAGCCACCTTCCGGGCCGATCAATAGGCCAAGCGGCAGGCGCTGCCCAGATAGCGCTTGCGGAAGGGCGGGCGCATCGGCGCGCTCGGCCGCGATAAAAAGCGGCGCGCCATCCCAGGCAGCGAGCGCAGCATGCAGGGGCATGGCTGCGTGGATAACGGGCAGGCTTAATCTTTCACATTGCTCCGCCGCGCCGCGGGCAATGGCAGCAAGCCGCGCCTGGTTCACCCGATCCGCCACAGAACGGCGCGTGAGTACGGGATGAATGGCGGCAACGCCGAGTTCGGTCGCTTTTTCCACCAACCATTCCATGGCATCGCGCTTGAGCGCGGCGACCATCAGGCGGAGATCAGGTTCCGGCTGGGGCGCGCGGCTTTGGGCTTCCAGCGCAATGCGGCAACGATCCTTGCGGAGTGCCGTGATCCGCCCCGCCCATTCGCCATATTGGGCATTGAAGACTGCCACAGCATCGCCCGCGCCACGGCGCAGCACGGCGCCCAGATGATGCGCCTGGCCGGGTTCAGCCTCGATCTCAAGGCCGGCGGCGAGTTGGGTTTCAAGATGAACGCGCGGGGTGGACATGGCGGGTTTCCATGCCCCTTATAGCCCCATGAGTGGCCATACCGATATCCGTAGTGGCGGCTGGGTGGCGCGCCTGCCGCAGGCCTGGCGCCCCTATGCGCTGCTGATGCGCCTTGATCGGCCCATCGGGTCCTGGCTGCTGTTTCTGCCGGGGCTTTGGGCCTTTGCCATGGTGGCGCCGGATTGGCGCCAAGGGCTGTGGCTGACGGCGCTGTTTGGCCTGGGTGCGGTGCTGATGCGCGGCGCGGGCTGCGTGGTGAATGATCTCTGGGATCGGGATTTGGACCGGCAGGTGGAACGCACGGCGGGGCGGCCACTTGCTTCAGGGGCGCTACGAGCTCGGCATGCTTTGGTGTTTTTGGCGCTGGTGCTGGCAGCGGCGTTTTTGATCCTGCTGCAATTGAACCGCGCGACGCAGTGGTTGGGGGTGGCTTCGCTGCTCCCGGTGGTGCTTTACCCTTTGGCCAAGCGCGTGACGGATTGGCCGCAGACGGTGCTTGGGGTGATTTTTTCCTGGGCCGCGCCCATGGGCTATGTGGCCGTGATGGGCGGGCTGGATGCGGCGGCACTCGCGCTTTGGGCCGCCGGGTTTTTCTGGATTTTGGGCTATGACACGATCTACGCGCATCAGGACCGGGAAGATGATGCGCTGGTTGGTATCAGATCCTCTGCGCTGCGGCTTGGAGAGAAAACCCGGCCTTTTCTGATCCTTTGCTACGGGCTGACGGTGGGCTTGCTGGCGCTGGCCGGGTGGCTGGCCGGGCTGGCGCCTTGGTATTTGCTGGGGCTCGCGCTTCCGGGCGCGATGTTGGCGCGGCAGGTGATCCAGCTTGATATCGCTGACCCGGCGCTTTGCCTTCGCCTGTTCAAGGCCAATCGAGATGTCGGGCTTGCCATTGCCGCGGCCTTCCTGCTGGGCCGGCTGTGACGCCGGAGGAATTCGTCGCCTCGCAAACGGTGATTGCACGCGCGCCCTTGGTGCCGGAAATCGCGCTGCATTTGGCGAGTGAGATCACGCCAATCTGGCAAGCGACCGAGGCTTGGCTCGCCGAACACAACATCGAACCGCCCTTCTGGGCCTTTGCCTGGCCGGGCGGGCAGGCCTTGGCGCGGGCGGTGCTTGATGATCCGAAGTTGGTGGCCGGCAAGCGCGTGCTGGATTTTGCGGCCGGCTGCGGCATTGCCGCTATTGCCGCCGCGCAAGCCGGCGCAGCCTTGGTGGAGGCAGCCGAAATTGACCCCTTGGCGCTGGCGGCTGTGCGGCTGAATGCAGCGTTGAATGGCGTTGCCGTCGCAACCCCGCCTGGCGATGTGGTCGGTGCGCCCTGCCGCTGGGATGTGATTTTCGCCGGCGATGTCTGTTACGAAGCGCCGATGACCACGCATATCCTGCCCTGGCTGCGGGGCCTAGTCGCAGCAGGGGCAGAGGTGCTGATCGCCGATCCGGGCCGCGCCTATTTGCCGAAGGCGGGGCTGGCGCCGATTGCGCGCTACAGCGTGCCGACCACGCGCGAATTGGAAGATCGTGAGGTGCGCGAAGTGACGATCCATCGCTTGCTCGCGTGATGCGCGCTTGCGGTTCGCCCCGCCATCAGTGCAGGCTTGGTGATGGAAATTCAGGAGGAACCCATGGCCGCTTATGCGCACCCGGAGGCGATTGTCAGCACCGAATGGCTTGCGGCCAATCTGGGTGACCCCTCGCTGCGCTTGTTCGATTGCACCACCTATCTTTTATATGAAGCCGGCACTGGCCGCCCTTATCGTATCGAAAGCGGGCGGGCTGATTATGATCAGGGCCATATTCCTGGCGCTGGGTTTCTTGATCTGCAAGGCGAACTTTCGGACCGCACCGGCCGCTTTAACTTCACCATGCCAACGCCGGATGATCTGGCAGCACGGCTTGCGGCGTGTGGCATTGGGGATGGCACGCGCGTGGTGCTTTATTCCCGCAAGACACCGCAATGGGCGACACGCGTTTGGTGGATGATGCGCGCGATTGGCTTTGACAATGCCGCGATACTGGATGGCGGGATTGATGCCTGGAAGGCGGAGGGCCGCGCGATTTCCACGACCGAGACGCGTTATGCCCCCACGACTTTGCAAGCCAAGCCGCGGCCTGGGCTATTCGTTGGGCGTGATGAGATGCTGGCCGCGATTGGTGATGCTGGTACTTGTTCTATCAATGCACTAGCGCCTGATCTGCATAGTGGGGCAAATCCGCGTTATGGTCGGCCGGGGCGCATTCCGGGCAGTGTCAATCTGCCGGCGGCGTCACTCTTTGAAGCGGGCAGCTTCAGACTTAAGGCGCCGGACCAGGTGGCCGCGGCCTTCGCCGCGATTGGCGCGGATAAGGGCAAGCGCAAGCTGATTTATTGCGGCGGCGGCATTGCCGCGACGCTTGATGCCTTTCTGCTGCATCAATTGGGGCATGAGGATATCGCGGTCTATGACGCTTCCATGAATGAATGGGCGAAGGATGAAAGCCTGCCGATGGAGGTGGGGTAGAGCATGCCCGAGCCAAGTGGACGCACTTGGCGACTCGGAGAGCGCGCCCAGCTAAAGGTTCAGTGCATATCCGCTGAGCGGGCGCGGAAGGGGCACGCTCTCAGCGTCTCACGGCCACTTCACCGCCGGCGGCATGGACATCAAAATCGCCTCCACATTGCCCCCGGTCTTGAGCCCGAAAATCGTACCCCGGTCATGCAGCAGGTTGAATTCCACATAGCGGCCACGGCGGATGAGTTGATGTTCCCGCTCGGCCTCGGTCCAGGCTTCATGCATGCGCTTGCGGATAATGGCGGGATAGGAATGCAGGAAGGCTAGGCCGACATCACGGGTGAAGGTGAAATCCGCATCAATCCCTTTGCCTGGCGTGCGGTCGCCCAGCCAATCATAGAATATGCCGCCAAGCCCGCGCGGTTCACCGCGGTGCGGCAGAAAGAAATACTCATCGCACCATTTCTTGAAGCGCGGGTAATAGGTTTCGTCATGCTTGTCACAGGCGCCCTTGAAGGCCGCATGGAAATCCGCCGCATCGGCTTGGGCTTCCGGCGCTTCGGGCTTCATGGGCGTCAGGTCCCCCCCGCCGCCGAACCAGGCATTCCGGGTGACGATGAAGCGCGTATTCATATGCGCCGCCGGCACGCGCGGGTTTTGCATATGTGCCACCAGAGACACACCGGTCGCCAAAAAGCGCGGGTCTTCCTCGGCGCCCGGGATTTGCTTGCGGAATTCGGGGGAGAATTCGCCAAACACCGTAGAGACATTCACCCCGACTTTTTCGAAAACCCGCCCCTTCATGACGGATATGACCCCCCCGCCCCCTTCCGGCCTTTCCCAGGCCGCACGGGCGAATCGCCCCGGCGGCAGGCCGGTATGCGGGCCTTGGGCCAGGTCATCCTCAATCGCTTCAAAGGCGGCACAAAGCCGGTCCCGCAATTCCTCAAACCAGGCACGGGCGGGGGCCACAAAGGGGTGGCCCTGAGGGCCGGCGGTAGTTTTTTCCATGGCAGGCTTCCAATGTTACACGGGGGCGCATTTACACCTTGCAAACCCACCTATTATAAGAACCGCGTCTTGGCGGGGCCGAAACTTCGGCGCCACCGTTTCGTTGTGATCTTGGCACCCCAAGGGTGCTGGCCTAAATCGTGCGGCGAAGTGAAGCCCTCGGCAAGAGGGTTCCCCGCTGCAAAGGGATGGTGAGGATGGCTAATATCGCTCATGCGGCGCCCGATGGCGCACCGCGGCGTGACTTTTTGAAGCTCGTGACCGGCGCTTTCGCTGCGGTCGGTGTTGGCGCCATTGCGTGGCCCTTCATCGCTTCTCTGCAACCGGCGAAGGATACGCTGGCGCTGGCAAACACCGATGTGGATCTGGCCCCGATTACGGAAGGCCAGGCCATCACGGTGATGTGGCGCGGCAAGCCGGTTTTCGTGCGCAACCGCACGGCCAAGGAAATCCAGGAAGCCCGCGCCGTGCCGACCAATTCCCTGCCGGACCCGGCGACCGACCAATCCCGCGTTCAGAAGGATCAGTGGCTTATCCTGGTCGGCATTTGCACGCATTTGGGTTGCGTGCCCACGGGCCAAAGGACCACCGATGCGCGCGGCGATTACGGCGGCTGGTTCTGCCCCTGCCATGGCAGCCATTACGACACGTCAGGCAGAATTCGCAAAGGTCCTGCGCCAAGAAACCTTGACGTTCCGCAATACGCCTTCACATCCGACACCAAAGTCAGAATCGGTTGAGGATAAGCAAACATGTCAATCGGGTTGCACAATAGCGAATTCAAGAATCCGGTGGTGCGCTGGATAGATCAGCGCCTGCCGGTCTTCACCATGATGCAGAAGGAATACGGAACCTTCCCAACGCCCAGGAATTTCAATTACTTCTGGAATTTCGGCGCGCTGGCCATGGTCACGCTGATGATCATGATCGCGACGGGTATTTTCCTGTCCATGCATTATGTCGCGAATACCAGCCTTGCCTTCGACAGCGTCGAACGCATCATGCGCGATGTTAATGCAGGCTGGCTGATCCGGTATATTCACATGAACGGCGCCAGCATGTTCTTCATCGTGGTCTATATCCATATCTTCCGCGGCATGTATTACGGTTCCTACAAGGCGCCGCGCGAATTGCTGTGGATTTTGGGCGTGGTGATCTTCCTGCTGATGATGGCGACCGCCTTCATGGGTTATGTGCTGCCCTGGGGCCAGATGTCCTTCTGGGGCGCCACGGTCATCACCAATCTGTTCAGTGCCTTTCCGGTGGTGGGTGAATTCATCGTGCAACTGCTTTGGGGCGGTCTCAGCGTGGACAATCCCACACTCAACCGCTTCTTCAGCCTGCATTACCTGCTGCCCTTCGTAATCTTTGGCGTGGTCTTCCTGCATGTGGCCGCGCTGCACATCACCGGGTCCAACAACCCGCTTGGGATCGAACCCAAGGGGCCGCAGGATACGCTGCCCTTCCACCCGTATTACACGGCGAAGGATAGCGTGGGGCTGGTGGTGTATTTCATCGTCTTCGCGGTATTGGTGTTCTTTGCGCCGAATTATCTGGGCCATCCGGATAATTACATTCCGGCCAATCAGCTGGTGACGCCGCCGCATATCGTGCCGGAATGGTACTTCCTGCCCTATTACGCGATCCTGCGTGCGGTGCCGGATAAGCTTGGCGGCGTGCTGCTGATGTTTGGCTCGATCCTGATTTGGCTCGTGCTGCCTTGGCTTGATCGTTCCCCGGTGCGGTCCATGCGGTTCCGCCCACTCGCGCGCCCGTTCTTCCTGCTTTGGGCGGTGAATTTCCTGGTCCTGCTCTGGGTTGGTGGCAAGCCGGCGGAAGGCAATTATGTACTGATCGCGCGGATCGCAACCGCTTATTACTTCGCGTATTTCCTGGTGATCCTACCGTTGCTTGCCCGGTTGGAGCGTCCGCTCCCGCTGCCGGAAAGCATATCCCGCCCGGTCTTGGGTGGGGGGCCGCTGCCTGCGGGCGCCGCTGCCAAGCCGATGGAGAAGGCCTAATCATGTTGCGCAACTCCTTCAAGGCTCTGGCCCTGGCCATCAGCCTTTTCGCCGCCGCCCCTGCCCATGCGGCGGGGGAGGCGATTATCATCCCCGATGCGAAATTCTCCTTTGACAAGATGTTCGGCACCTATGATCGGGCTAGCGCGCAGCGTGGCTTCCAGGTTTACAAGGAAGTCTGCTCTGCTTGCCATTCTATGCGACTGGTTTCCTATCGCAATTTGCGCGAGTTGGGGCTGACAGAGGCACAGGTGGAAGCCATCGCGGCCCAGTTTCAGATCGTTGATGGCCCGAATGATGAAGGCCAGATGTTCGAACGTCCGGGCCGGCCATCTGATCGCTTCCGTCGCCCCTTTGCGAATGAAGCGGCAGCGGCGGCGGCGAATAACGGCAAAGCTCCGCCCGATCTTTCGGTCATGACCAAGGCGCGGGCGGGTGGCGCGAATTATCTTCTTGCGCTGCTGACAGGCTATGAGGATCCGCCCCCTGGCTTCGTTCTGGCTGACGGTGCGCATTACAACAAGTACTTCCCTGGCTACGCCATCGCTATGGGCGCGCCGCTCAACCCCGATCAGGTTGAATTTGCCGATGGCACCTCGGCCACCGTTGAACAGATGGCGCGCGACGTCAGCACCTTCCTGCAATGGGCCGCAGAGCCGGAACTTGAACAGCGCCGCGCCTTGGGCGTGAAGATCATCATCTTCCTGACCATTCTGGCGGGGTTGACCTATGCGGTGAAGCGCAAGGTTTGGGCCGACGTCGAACACTGAAATCGGTTTAGGCCAGGCCTTGAAGAACACGCGCCCTTTCTAGGGCGCGTGTTTTTTTATGGCTGCGACGCTAGCAGCCTGTCTGAGAATAGCCGTCAGCCTGTGCTGTCCGGTTGGTTTTAGTGTTGCTCAGGAAGACCGCTTCGTGGGCCGGCATGGGTCCGGCAGTCATGGCAAGGCGCCTCGGAACACTTGCCCAGCAGGTCAATTAGCCTCGTGTTATATTGAAGCGAAGCGAGTCAAAAATCCAAATTAGCGTAATGCTCGGGCGGGATCAGGCCGCTGATCCGGTCTTGCAATAAGGGGCGGAAGGATGGGCGGGATTTCACCCGCGCATACCAATCCTTGGCGGCATCATTCAGCGCCCAATCCACATCGCCCAGGTAATCCAGCGCCGAAAGTTGCGCCGCCGCCGCCAAATCCGCGAGTGACAGCGCATTCCCGCCAAGCCAGGGCCGTGTTTCCGCGAGCCAGCCCAGGTAATCCAGATGTGGGCGCAAATTGGCATAGCCCGCGCGAATGGCCCCGGCATCCGGATTGCCGCGGCCCAGAAGCTGCTTCATCTGCTTTTCAAACAGCAGGTTCCGCCCAACTTCCAGGTGGAACTTACCATCAAACCAGGCCACCAGGCGCCGAATTTCCGCCCTTTCGCCGAGTGACCGGCCAAGCAGCGGCATATCCGGATAGGCTTCATCCAGATATTCGCAAATGGCGTAGGAATCGATGATGCAGAAGCCATTTTCTTCCTGCAAAACAGGCACAGTACAGGCGGGATTGATGGCAAGAAACTCCTCGCGCCGCTCCCACACCCTTTCGACACGAAGATCGAAGGGAATGCGCTTTTCTGCCAAGGCAAGCCTTACCTTGCGCGCATAGGGGGAGAGGGGAAGGTGATACAGAATCCGCACAAGGCGCTTATGCCACCCAGGCACGGGGGGTGCAAAACCACCGGTCCAATACAGCGGCTGATAAGCTTTGGCGCGCTTGCGGGGGTGGCCGTAACGTGACTAGGCTTCTTTGCAATCTGTGATGACATACCCCCGGCGGTTTTTGACCCGCCCCCCAACGCGAAACAAGGAGGAAGAGAAGATGATCGATCATCGCCGTTTCTGGCGTGGTTTTCTGGCTGCTTCTGTCGCGGCCTGGGGGCTTTTCACCGCCCCTGCCGCTGAAGCAGGCGCGACACTCGATGCTATCAAGCGCAACGGCCATGTGCGCTGCGGGGTTTCCGGGGCGGTGGCGGGCATGTCCCAGCCCGATAGCCAGGGCGTATGGCGCGGCTTTGATGCGGATATCTGCCGCGCTGTGGCTGCCGCCGTTTTTGGTGATGCCGAGAAGGTACGCTTCGTGCCTACCACGGCACAAAACCGCTTCACCGCCCTGCAATCCGGTGAGGTGGATATGCTGACGCGCACCACGGCGCTCACGCTTGCCCGCGATAGCCAATTGGGCATCAACATCACCGTGCCGCATTTCTTCACCGGCCAGGGCGTGCTGGTGCGTCGCGCGGCCAATATTACCCGCGCGGAACAGCTTGATGGCGCCACTTTTTGCGCCACACAGGGCAGTGAAATCGAACGGAACCTGGCTGATTGGGCGCGGCAGAAGAATCTGCGCATCGCGACCATTCCCTATGATACGCCGCCTACGATTTTGCAGGCTTTTCTGGCCGGGCGTTGCGATGCGATCAGCAATGACATGATCAATCTTTCGGCCAATCGCGTGGCGGCGCCGAACCCGCAGGATTTGATCCTGCTGCCCGATATTATCTTCAAGGAACCGCATGGCGTTCTGGTGCGCAATGGCGATCAGGAATGGGCAGCGCTGACACGTTGGGCGGTGTTCGCCCTGATCCAGGCAGAAGAATTAGGCCTGACCCAGGCCAATGTGACGCAAGCGCGCGAAACCAGCCAAGACCCGAAAATTCGTCGCTTTTTGGGCCTGACGGAAAATGTCGGCACAGGTTGGGGGCTGCCAGCGTCCTGGGCATATGAGGTGGTGCGCCAGGTTGGCAATTACGGTGAAGTCTTTGATCGAGGCCCCGGTAAGATGCTTGGCATGGAACGTGGCCCCAATAAGATTTGGACTGAGGGCGGGATGCTGATGTCCTGGCTCTGGCAATAGGGAGAAACCGCCATGACCCCGCCGCTTGATACCGCGACCCCGCCGCGCAATTCCGATTTGGAGGCCGCGCTGGCCGAAGCGCGGGATATTTATACCACGGCCCGCCCGCAAAGCGCCGCCGCGCACGAGGCGGCACGCGCTGTCATGCCGGGTGGGAATACGCGCACCACACTTTTCTACACGCCCTATCCAACCGCGATGAAAAGCGGCCAGGGCTGCTATCTGGAAGATATTGACGGCAACAAATACCTCGACCTTTGCGGCGAATATACCGCGGGGCTTTTTGGTCATTCGGACCCGCGCATTCAGGCGATGCTGCATCAGGTGATCGCCAATGGTATTAGCCTGGCCTCAGTCGGCGAGAATGAGGCGAAGCTGGCCGCCATTTTATGTGCGCGTTTCCCGGCCTTGGAATTGGTGCGCTTCACCAATAGCGGCACAGAGGCCAATCTGATGGCCGTCGCGGCCGCGCGCGCGCATACTGGGCGGAGCAAGATCATCGCCTTCCGCGGTGGCTATCATGGCGGGGTGATGAGCTTCGTCACGGGTGGCAGCGTTGTGAATGCGCCGTTTTCGGTGACACTCGCCGAATATAACGACCTGCCCGGCACGCTGGGGCTGATCCGTGAACACGCCGCCGATCTGGCTGCCGTGCTACTGGAACCCATGATGGGCAGCGGCGGTTGCATCCCCGCCAGCCGAGAATTTCTGGCCGGGCTGCGGGATGCCACGCGCGAAGTGGGCGCCATGCTGATTTTCGATGAGGTCATGACCAGCCGGCACACCGCGGGCGGTCTGCAAAAGCTGCATGGCATCACGCCGGATTTGGTAACGCTGGGCAAATACATCGCGGGCGGCATGTCCTTCGGCGCCTTTGGCGGGCGGGCGGATGTCATGTCGGTGTTTGACTCACACAAGCCCGGCGCCTTGGTGCATTCGGGGACCTTCAACAATAACGTCCTTTCCATGTCCGCGGGTATGCTGGCCATGGGCGAGATTTTTGATGACAGCGCGGCTGAGGCGCTTCGTAAGCGTGGCGATGGGCTGCGCGATGCGCTGAATGCGATTTGCGCCAAGCATAGTGTGGCCATGCAATTCACCGGCATTGGCAGCATGGTGCAGCCGCATTTCCGCCTGGGCCTGATCCTGCGGCCCTATACCGCGAGCGCGCAGGAAGATGGGCTGAGAGAGTTGTTCTTCCTGGATATGATGAAGGCCGGCATTTACATCGCCCGCCGCGGCATGGTGGCGCTTAGCCTGCCGGTGGGTGAGGCGGAACTCGCACGCTATATCGCCACGGTGGAGGAATTCTGCGCTTCTCGCAAGCCGCTGATGGCAGCGTGACGGGATAAGGCGGGGCTGGTTTCTGGCCCGCCATTCCGTGGCCAGCCCTGGAAAGGGTTCCGCTTTATGGGCGCTTTCAGATTCTATTCTTGCGGGCGTCGAAATTGCCGGCCTGGCCCTTTCGCCAATTCGACCATTTCGGCAACTCAAGTGCTAAGCCGCGGTGGTCACAAGGGATTACATTGGTCGCCGGGATATCGCTGGCCATGGCCAGCGTCACGCCGCGCGGGCGCGAATAGCCCGCAAGCACGATATCCAGGCTACCTCGTTCTGTGATGCGGAGAATTTTCCCCCATTCCCCCGCCAGAGCCGTTGGGGCAGGCCCGGCCTCGGCGCGGGTTAGTCGCACAAGGTCTCCAACCTCCAGGATCGGGATTGGGCGTCCATCAGGGTGGAAATCAAGTTTCATAACTGTTTTATACTCAATCTTTCGCCGATCAGGTCACTTGAATACATATATCTGTAATCTTTTTTCGCGGAATTAATGCAAAGTTTCTGGCACTGCAACTGTAGGAATAACATTTTTCTTGACTCTCTCCCCGATATTTTGCGATAGAAGCTCTGAGGTCCTTTCAATGATCAACCAACTCACCTTCCCCCAAATGCAGCCCAAAGATGGATTGCGTCCATCTTCGGGAGCGGTTGGTGCTGAACGCCCTACAGGGGCCGCCCCACCGACTGCCTCGCCGGAGGTTGGGCCCGCTAACCCTCGCATGCGACTTGATCGTGATCTAGGCATGGTGGTGATTGAGTTTCGTGATTCGGTTGGCCGCGTGAGTGTGAGCCTCCCGACCGTGCGCGAGATAGAAGCCTATCGTGCCGCCATCATGTTTGGTGCCGATATTCCAGCTGACATAAAGGGCATGAACTCCACTCCCGGTGCTCCAAGTTCAGCGCGCCCTGGTATACCAATGCCTCAGGAAACGGAATCTCCATCAGTTGCCGCCGCAGAGGGTGAAGGCTCTTTCGCTCCTGGTT
>JBILPX010000229.1:0-5490 GCA_044373565.1 Roseomonas sp. | reverse complement strand
CAACAGCCAAGGCCCTGGCGGACGCGCATTCTCTAGCCCCAGCCTGGGGCGTCCCGCAACCCCTTGATGCCGGCAGAATGCGCTGCCAATTCATGCCTATATGGAAAAGCACGGCAAAACCCCGCCCAAGCCCGCATCGTCCCGCGAAGAAAGGCTGGCGGCGGCACTCAGGGAGAATCTGCGCCGGCGCAAGGCCAAGGCGCGGGCGCTGGATGCGGCGGCAGCGCCCCCCAAGCCAGACAGCCCGGAAAAACCCAGGGAATAAAGCCGGGTTTCCCCCGGGGGGCCAAGTGCGCTATTTTCCACCCCAAGGGGCTTCGGCCCAAGCTTAAGGATATGCCATGAACTGGATCAGCGATTGGGCCCTGCCGAAGATCCAGGGCCTGTTCAAGCGGGAATCGCCGGAAAACCTCTGGCATAATTGCCCTGCCTGCCAGCAGATGATCTTTCACCGAGACTTGGAAAAGGCTTTGCGCGTTTGCTCCCATTGCGGGCATCACATGCGCTTGGGCGCTGTGCAGCGGCTGGAAGCCACCTTGGACCCTGGCTTTTCCCGCATTGAATTGCCCAAGGCGCCGGCTGATCCGCTACGCTTTCGTGACCAGCGCCGCTATGCGGATAGGCTGCGTGAAAACCAAACCAAGACAAGCATGGATGATGCGGTGGCCGTGGCGCACGGCACCATCAATGGACACCGCGCGGTTGTCGCCGCTTTTGAATTCGCCTTCATGGGCGGGTCCATGGGCGCCGGCGTGGGTGAGGCCATTGTCACTGCCGCCAAGCTTGCCGTGCTGCAGAATGCGCCGCTGATCGTCTTTACCGCCTCGGGCGGGGCGCGCATGCAGGAAGGCGCCGTCAGCCTGATGCAAATGCCGCGCACGGTGATTGCAACGCGCCTGGTGAAGGAAGCCGGCCTGCCCTTCATCACCGTGTTGTGCGACCCGACCACGGGCGGTGTCACGGCCAGCTTCGCCATGCTGGGCGATATCCAAATCGCTGAGCCAGGTGCCCTGATCGGCTTCGCCGGCGCGCGCGTGATTGAACAGACCGTGCGCGAAAAATTGCCGGAAGGTTTTCAGCGCGCCGAATACCTGCTGGAACACGGCATTCTGGATATGGTGGTGAAGCGTGGCGAGATGCGCGAAACCTTGGCGCGCGTCATTTCCCTGCTGCGACAGCCCCTGCTTGAACGCAGTGACGAAGAAGCCGAAGCCACCGCGCCCGCCGAATAAATCCCTTGTCCCGCGCTGAAGCGATTGTGGAGCGTCTGCACACGCTCCACCCCAAGCTTATTGATCTGAGCCTGGGCCGGATGGAGGCTTTGCTGGCCAAGCTCGGCCATCCGGAACGGCGCCTGCCGCCGGTCATTCATGTGGCGGGGACGAATGGCAAGGGTTCCACCTGCGCTTTTCTGCGCGCCATCGGCGAAGCGGCGGGGCAGCGCGTACATGTCTATACCTCGCCCCATCTGGTGCATTTTCACGAACGCATCCGGCTAGCGGGCGACTACGTGACGGATGAGGCGCTGACCGCGACTTTGGAAGAAGTGGAAGCAGTGAATGCCGGCGCGCCGATCACTGTGTTTGAAGTGACCACGGCTGCGGCCTTTGTGCTGTTCAGCCGCGTGCCGGCTGATTTGCTGGTGCTGGAAGTGGGCCTGGGTGGGCGGCTTGATGCGACGAATGTCGTGCCACGCCCAGCGGCATCGGCCATTACCTCCATTTCCATGGATCACATGGATTTCCTGGGCGATACGCTCGGCAAGATCGCGGGGGAGAAAGCCGGCATCATGCGCGCTGGCGTGCCTTGCGCCACGGGCGCGCAGGCGGCGGCAGCGCTGGAAGTAATCAGCGCCACGGCTGCCGAACGCGGCGCGCCATTGCTGCGGTTCGGGCAGGATTGGTTCTATGAGGCAACGCCAGAAGGTATGCACTATCGCGATGCCACAGGCGCGCTGGCGCTACCGCCGCCGGGGCTGATCGGCCCGCATCAGGCGGATAATGCCGGCATTGCCATTACAGCCTTGCGCGCTGCTGGCTTGCCCTGGTTGAATGATGCGGCGATTGCTGAGGGCATCGCCAAGGCTTCATGGCCCGCGCGGTTGCAGCGCCTTTCGGGTCGGCTTTCTGCGCTGCTGCCGGCGGGTTTTTCGCTCTGGCTTGATGGCGGGCATAATGCCGGGGCGGGGCAGGCACTTGCCCAGCATTTCACGCAATGGCGCGATCAGCCTTTGCATCTTGTGATCGGCATGAAGCAGGGCAAGGCGAGTGCCGCATTCCTCCGCCCCTTGCTGCCCTTCGCCACCACCATTCATGCGGTGGCTGAACCTGGCCAGCATCTGGCGATGAGTGTCGCGGATATCATCAGCGCCAGCGGTGGGGTCGCTGAACCCGGCCCGACGGTTGCCGAAGCGCTTGGCAAGATCGCTACGAACGCCAAGCCGGGGCGCGTGCTGATTGCGGGAAGTCTTTATCTGGCGGGCGAAGTATTGAAGGCTGATCTTGGTTAGGGATCAGTCGATCAAACTTCTGCCAGTTTCGACAATCGGCTTCCTATTGCGTCCGGCGTGACAGCGAAACAGCGTAGGAAGAAGCGCGCGCCTGCAAGACTGGATCATCGCTCATTTCAATGCCTGGCGCTTGATCCAGGATCATGAAGCTGATCGGATCACAGGGCCCGCCGGGGCCGGTTGAAACCTCGGTCACCGTAAGGCGGCCAACAACAGCGCGCGGGCTGTCATCCGGCCAGGCGATGGTCGCGTTCAGCAAATCATCGCCCTGCCCTGGGAATTGCAGCACCATATCGAATTCGACGGGCGCGGTGGCAACGCGGCGGCGCAGTTCGTCGGCCAGATAATTATTGCCCAGGCTTTGCAACTGTTCCGCAGTCAGGCGTTCCACCCCAGCGCGCGGTTCAAATACCCAGCGCGCCGGGCGCACCTGGCCATCCTGCCCGCGGAACATGAAGGTATTCACCCCCCAATAGGGCGTGGTGGCGAAGCTTGCCGGCGGCGCATTGGCGGCAAGGTAGCGGGCCTGATTGCCGACCGAAGGGTTGGCCGCAACAAAGGCCGCGAAGGCAGCGGCGCGTTCAGGATTTGGCCTGCCCGTCGCAGGGTCATTGGCGCGCGCCAGCAGCCCATCCACCAGCGCTTGCGGCGTGGGCGCCCCAAAGACCGGCGCTGAGATATTCGCCATTTCAAACAAATCGCCTGAAGGCGCTTCGAAGCGGATGGAAAGGCCGCGCGTGCCACGCGCCGTGTCTGAGGCGTTGGGGTTGGCCCCGGCAACGCCAAACCGGATCAGCGCCGTATTGCGTTGGCCGCTGAAGAACGGTGCCACAGAAAGCCTGGTGCCTTCAGCCGTCGCCACGAAATGCCCGGCAGCGCAGATGCCCTTGGGGTGGCTTGGGCGATGGGTGCGCACTGGCCCCAGCACCGCTTCAAACGCATCAACGATCGTATCAGGGCTCGGCTGAGCCGAGGCTGGTTCGGGTGTGGCGAGGAATGCGGTGACAGCAAAAACCGCAGCCAGGTTGCGCCAGCTTGGACGTATCGCAGGCATCACGATCTTCTCCCGGGTCAGTGATCTACAGAACATGGCTCCAGCGCTTCTCAGCGATGCCAGAACAACATCAATTCCAGGACAACATTATCCAGGCGCCAGTCACGGCAAGTCAAACAATTTCGCTTCGCGCCGCCACAGTTACGCCTGCTTCCGCTCAATCAGACTGCGCCGGATCTTCCGCCCGCGCTCGATGCGGTCTTCAATGAAGCCTGTCTCACCCCTGCGAATGGCGCGGCCAAAGGCATGCGCATCCTCTGAAAAGCGCGACAGCATCTCAAGCACGGCTTCGCGATTATTCAGGAAAACATCGCGCCACATATCCACATCCGATGCCGCGATGCGCGTGAAATCCCGAAAGCCTGATGCCGCGAATTTCAGTACCGCTTCCTTGGTTTCTTCCGCCAAATCATCCGCCGTGCCGCAAATGGTAAAGGCAATCAGATGCGGCAGGTGGCTAACAATGGCGACAACCTTGTCATGCGTGATGGGGTCCATGGTCTCGATCATGGAACCGCAGCGGCGCCAAAGCTCCTTCACCTTTTCCACCGCCGCCGGGTCGCTGTCTGGCAGCGGTGTTACGATGCAATAACGGCCTTCGAATAATTCCGGAAAACCCGAATCGGGGCCCGAATGTTCGGTCCCCGCCATGGGATGCGCTGGCACCAGATGCACGCCGGCGGGTGTCAGCGGCGCTAAGTCTCGCACCACGCTGCCCTTGGTAGAACCGACATCGGTCAGCACCGCGCCAGGTGCGAGATGCGGCGCGATATGGCGCATGGCCTCCGCATAGGCGCCAACGGGGATACAGAAAATCACGCCATCGCAACCTTCAACGGCGCGCGCGGCATCCGCTTCCACCACATCGGCCAGGCCCAATTCGCGCACGCGCGCGAGCGTTTCCGGCCGGCGCGTTGTCACCACCAAAGTCTTCGCGATATCGCCGCGCTTCTTGGCCACGCGCGCAATGGAAGACCCGATCAGCCCAATGCCAACCAGGCAAAGCCGATTGAACAGCGGTTCAGCCATGTTGCGCAGTGAAGGCTGCAATGGCGTCCGCCACCATCTGGCATTCCTCACCCGTGCCGATGCTGATGCGCAGGCACGCCGGCAGCCCATAGCCACCCATGGCGCGCATGATCAGCCCGCGCGCTTTCAGTGCCGCATCGGCAGCCTTGGCCTTCTCCGCAGAACCAAAATCAGCGAGCAGGAAATTGCCCTCACTCGGCCACACCTTCACGCCGGCGGCGGTCAATGCTGCCGCCAGCTTGCCGCGCCATTCGGTGTTGTGCGCGATGGATTTTTCGATCCAATCCGGTTCCTGCACTGCGGCGATGCCCGCCACCATGGCGGCCGCATTCACATTGAAGGGCCCGCGCACACGCGCCAGCACACCCACCACCGCTTCCGGCGCATAGGCCCAGCCAAGCCGCATGCCGCCGAGCCCGAATATCTTGGAGAAGGTGCGCGTCATCACCGTATTGCCGCCACCCGCATCCACCAGCGCCGCACCCGCATCGTAATCGGGCCGCGTGACATATTCGGCGTAAGCCGAATCCAGCACCAGCAGAATGTCATCGCGCAGCCCCGTGCGCAGCCGCACTATTTCGGATTGCGGCAGGATGGATCCTGTCGGGTTATTTGGATTGGCAAGACACACCAGCTTGGTGCGCGGCCCAACCGCGGCCAGCATCGCATCCACATCCACTGTCAGGTTGCGTTCCGGCACCTTGATGATCCGGCAGCCAGCCCAGCGCCCGGTGATGTCATACATCATGAACCCATGAGCAGACATCACAAGCTCGGTCCCCTCACCGCCATAGGCAAGGATTAGCAAAGCGAGCAATTCATCGGAGCCATTGCCGCAAACGATGCGCGCAGGGTCCAAGCCGAAACGCGCGCCAATCGCCTCCCGCAGCGCCTTGGC
>JBILPX010000228.1:0-5522 GCA_044373565.1 Roseomonas sp. | reverse complement strand
GATTCGCTTTATGATGCCCTTGGCGACGATACGATTCTTGGCGGCGACGGCAACGACATTGTTTTCAGTACCGGCAATGGCGCGGACAGCCTGCTAGGTGGCATTGGCAATGACTCTATCTCGTTCGCGAACGGTCAGTACTCGGGCAATGATACAGTGCTGGGTGAAGATGGCGATGATACGCTCATCCTATACGCTAACACGCACGACCGGATCGAAGGCGGTAATGGGGCCGATAGTATTGTTAGTTTAAAAGGCGACGATACGATTTTAGGCGGCGCCGGCGATGATACGATTAAGTTCACAGACGGTAATTTTAGCATTATGTCGTCCGACGACACTAATGATGGTGATGACAGAATAGTTTTTGAGGGTAGCGGTGGGTCTGGTAATGACACGATCTATGCCGGTTTCGGCAATGATACGGTGTGGTCTGCTGGGGGCAGTGATTCGGTCGATGCCGGGGGCGGTAATGATTCAATTCTAGATAGTGGCGGCGCCGATACCCTGCTGGGTGGCGAAGGCAATGATTGGATTGTGCAGGACTTTAACGCGAACGATCGTGCGGATAGTATTCTGGGCGGTAATGGCGCGGATACGATCACCGGCGGCCGTGCTGGCGAAAGTTCAGCTCGTCCGGGCGACACTTTGCTGGGTGGTGCGGGCGCGGATTCTGTCTTGGGTGCGCTCGGCGATGACAGCATTGTCGAATTTGCTGTCGATGGCGCGGGTAATGACACCCTATCTGGCGGTACCGGCAATGACTGGATCGATGCCGCAGACGGCGATGACAGTCTGATCGGTGGCGTAGGTGATGACACGCTGGTCGGTGGCAATGGCACAGCGGATTTCGCGAGCTATGCCAATGCGACTGGCACGATCGAAGCCTTCCTGAGCGATGATGAGACGGTTGGTGGTGTGGCCGAAGGCGCCGCTGGAAGTGACCAGCTTTTCGGCATTGAAGGGCTGATCGGTTCCAGCTTCAACGATACGCTGGCCGGCAATAGTGCCGTCAACACGCTGATGGGTGGTGATGGCGCTGACTCGCTCTTTGGCGGCGGCGGCAATGACTTGCTCAATTACGGCGCCGGCAATGATGAGTTTCAGTGGATTGAGAACATCACCACAGGCGATCTGACGCTGATTGGTGGTGAAGGCAATGACTACCTGAACCTTGGCGCTGATTGGGTAAACGGGCCTGTTACCACCAATGACTGGATCAATTTCCAGAAGGGCAGTCAGACGATCTACAGCCAAGGCTGGGAAAGCATTGTCTGCTTTGCGGAAGGCACACGGGTCGTCACCCCTAATGGCGAAGACGCGGTGGAAAACCTTCGCGCCGGGGACATGGTGCTGGCGATGCGTGATGGCCAGGCTGGGTTTGAGCCTCTGCGTTGGGTTGGCTTCATGGATGTTGCTGTGCCGCGCAATGCGGCCATGGCAACCAAAACCGCGCCCATCCTGATCAAGACTGGCGCCATCGCCCCCGGCATGCCGGCGCGCGATTTGCGCGTCAGCCCTGATCACGCGATGGAAGTGGATGGACACCTGATCCCAGCCAAGCACCTGGTGAATGGCAGCAGCATCATCCAGGAAACCTGGTGCCGGCGCGTGCGCTACTTCCACCTTGAATTGGAAGCGCATGGCTTGTTGCTGTCGGAAGGCACCTGGTCCGAAAGCTATTTGGATGACGACAATCGTCACGCCTTCAACAACGCGGCTTTGACCGGGTTGTTCCTGGATTTCGAAGCCGGGCGTTCCAAGGGCCAGTACGATGCTCAGGCCTGCCTGCCCGTTCTGCGGCATGGCCTGAAGCTGGATGAAATCCATGGGCGGCTCTCGCTGCGTGCTGAGGAATTGGCACGCGGGGCAAAGCTACGGCGCAGGGGCTGAGTTTCCCTTGGCCTAAACTGAGGGCATAGTCGGGCGTTTCCTTGCAGGAGAAGCCACCCATGCCCGAAGGCCGCCTTGTTATCGGCACTAAGCGTTATTCATCCTGGTCCATGCGCGGCTGGCTGGCCGTGCATCTGGCTGGGCTGGATGTGGAGGAAGTGATGATCCCCCTTGCAGGTGGGGGCGGAACATCGGCGCTGAAAACCGCAACGCCCACCGGCATGGTGCCCTATCTGGAACATCGCGGCGCGCGGATTTGGGAAAGTCTGGCCATTTGCGAATATTGCGCGGAAATCGCGCCCAAGCTTTGGCCCGCAGATCGCGCCGCGCGCGCCCATGCGCGGTCCATCGCGGCCGAGATGCATGCCGGGTTTCGCAATCTGCGCATGGCCATGCCCATGAACCTTGGCCGCAGCTTCCCCGGCCTTGGCCGCACGCCTGAATCCCTCGCCGATATCGCGCGGGTGGAGGCGATTTGGGCCGAGGCGCTCTCCGCCCATGGCGGGCCTTTCCTGATGGGCACTGAATTCGGTGCGGTGGATGCGATGTATGCGCCGGTCGTGGCGCGCTTCATCACCTGGCAGCCGGTGCTTTCCGCGACGTCTCAGCGCTATATGGCGGCGGTGCGCGCGCATTCCTTGGTTGCGCGCTGGTATGATGAAGCCGCCATCGAACCGGCGGAATTGTTGCTCGACCGCTATGAGAATCCCGCATGAATACCGCCCTGGCACTTGACCACCTCGGCGTCGCGGCACGCGATCTGGCGCCGATGTGCGCGGCCTATGAAGGGTTGGGATTCACGCTTTCGCCGATTGCGCAGCAAAGCGGGCGGCGGCGGCCTGATTTGCCGGTTGAGAAATATGGCTCCGGCAATCGCTGCGCCTTTCTGAAGCATGGCTATATCGAATTGATCGCGATCCTTGATCCCGCGCTGTTCGACAATAACCTGAACGCCTTTCTGGCGCGCTATCCGGGGGTGCATATCCTCGCACTCGCGATGTTGGATGAGGAAGCGAACCTTCAGCGGCTACGCGCTGCGGGGCTTGATATTCCGGGCGTTGCTTATCTGGAACGGCCCGTGGAAGCAGGTGGGCCGATTGCGCGCTTTGCCCGTCTGCCCTTTCCGGACCCGCCGGAGGGGCGCGTGCAGCTGATCCGGCATCTCACGCCCGAATTGGTCTGGCAGGATCGCTGGATGGACCACGCCAACAAGGCCGAGGTTTTGGAAGCCGCCATTCTATGCGCCGAAAACCCTGCCGAGACCGCCACGCGGCTTTCGCGCCTGTCCGGCCTGCCCGTGGAACCGGACCCGGCGGGGGGCTTTCTGCTCCGCCTGCCTGGCGCGGCGCGGGCGGCTGGCCCAAAGGCACCGGCGCTTGAAACACGCGTCAGGGTACTGACGCCGGAAGCGCTGGCAAGCGTGCTGCCCGGTGTGATGCCACCCGCCTCACCCTGCATGGCGGGGATGGTGGTGCGGACTGCCGATGGCGCGGCTTCCGCCCGGCGCATCCTGGCCGGCATGCCCGCGCGTGAGGCGCCAGAGGGCATCATGGTCCCGCCCGAATTTGCCGCCGGCGCGGCGATTATTTTCACGTGAAGCGCGCCGCCATAAGCCGGAGCCTGCGCACCTATCACGCGCCGGGCCGTGCCGAGGCCTTGGATGGCTTCTACCGCCGCTTCCTGGGGGCGGGCGATGTGGCCTTTGATGTCGGCGCACATGTGGGCGACCGGATGCTGTGCTTTCGTCGCCTTTGCGCGCGCGTTGTGGCGGTGGAACCGCAAGCAGCACTCGCCCGCGTATTGCGGCTTTTGCTGCGCGGCGACCCCGGCGTGACCTTGGTGTCGCAATTGGTGGGCGCGCGGGCGGGCAGGGCGGAGCTCCGCCTCAATACCGCCAATCCAACGGTCGCCACCGCCAGCACAGCCTTCATCGCCGCGGCCAGCGGCGCCCCGGGGTGGGAGGGGCAGGAATGGGACCAGGCCGAGACCCTGCCGGTGACGACTCTGGATGCGCTGATCGCCGCCCATGGCATGCCGCATTTCATCAAGCTGGACATTGAAGGCTTTGAGGCTGAGGCACTGCGCGGCCTTTCCCGCGCACCCCGCGCGCTTTCCTTCGAATTCACCACCATCCAGCGCGATGTGGCCGCGGAATGCCTTGGGCTGCTGGCCGCGCTCGGCTATCGGCATTTTCAGGCGAGCCTGGGGGAGAGCCTCAGCTTCGCCCTACCCGCGCCCTGCGATGCGGCGGCGATGCAGGAATGGATCGCGGCGCTACCTGCCAGCGCCAATAGCGGCGATATCTATGCGAGTTTGGATCAGCAGCTCCTCACGTGACGGCGCCGGCATTTTGCGCTTAAGTCTGGGTCCGCTTTGCTAAAGGGAGACGCAGCATGGGTGTTTTGACGCAGGAACAGAAGGATGCCTTCTGGCGCGATGGCTGCCTGGTGGTGCCGAATGCTGTCTCGCCCGATCTGCTTGCCAGGCTGCGGGCCGAGATCGCTGGCTGGGTGGACGAAAGCCGCGCGCACACAAAACCCTTCGGCCCGCCCTGCGTGGATGGCCGCCCGCGTTTTGACATGGGCAAGGAACATTCCGCCGAAAAGCCGGCGCTACGGCGGATCAATAACCCATCCGATATCTCGCCCGCCTATCTGGAAGCTATGCGCGACAGTGACATGACGGAAATGATCGCGGAGCTGATCGGCCCGGACGTAAAGTTCCATCATTGCAAGATCAATCTGAAACTGACGGGTGCGAAGACCGAGGTGCTGTATCATCAGGACTTCGCCTATACGCCGCATACCAATGACGACATCATCACAGCGCTTCTGTTCCTGGATGATGTGGATGAAACCAATGGCGCGCTGACAATTGTGCCGGGTTCCCACAAAGGCCCGATGTATTCGCTGTTTGATGGGGATCGTTTCACCGGCGCCGTTTCGGACGCGGATGAAAAGGCGCTGCTGGCGCAAAGCATTCCTTGCTATGGCCCGGCGGGTTCGGTCTGCCTGATGCATACCAAGCTGGCGCATGGCTCGGCGCCCAATGCCGGCACCAAGCCGCGCGGGCTTTATATTTGCGTCTATACCGCCGCCGATGCCGTGCCTTTGGCGCGCAACCCGATGCCAAGCACGCATGAGGGTGAGGTCATTCGCGGCAAGCCGGCACGCTTTGCGCGCATTACTGAAACCCGAGTGGAATTGCCGCAACAGCCCAAATCCGCGAGCTTCTTCACCGTGCAGGGGCAGGCTTCCGCGCAAGCAGCGGAGTGATCAGGGCTCGCCCATAAGATGCAGATCGAGGCTGCGCTCCGGCGCGCCTCGGCGATGTTCAAACAGATAAATCTCCTGAAATTCGCCAAGCATCGGGGCTGACTTCTGCACTGGAATACTGACGCTGGTTTGCGTCAGCGCCGCGCGAATATGCGCAGGCATGTTATCCAGCGCCTCATCCTCATGCCGATAAAGCCCACGCCCTTCTGGCACCAAGCGCAGGAAGAGGGCTTCCAAATCAGCCAGCACTTCCGGATCGGCATTGGCCTGCACCAGCAAGGATGCCGAGGTATGGCGGCACCAAAGCGTCAGTAAACCGCGTGAGAAACCCTGCTGCGCAACCCAAGTCCGCAC
>JBILPX010000227.1:0-5561 GCA_044373565.1 Roseomonas sp. | reverse complement strand
AAGCGGCGTTGCCTGATCCACAAGGAAGGCGGTGCCGCTGCCGGCTTCCTGGATTTCCAGCGTGCCAACCTTGAGCCGAAGCGGCATCAAATGCGCATAGCTTGGCGGCCCTGGCGGTATGTAAGGGCCGGCCTGTTCCTTGGCGCAGGCAGCCAGCAGTGGGAGTGCCAGAAAGGCGCGGCGTTTCGTCAGCAAAGCCATGGTCAAATTCCTGCGTTACGCACCGGGAGCGTGGCGCGATCAAAACGAAAATCGAAATTGCAGAATTCGCAGGTCATGGTGATGGTTCCCTCATTGGCCATGTGGTCCAGATCATCGGTGCCGAAACCGCCGAGAACATTCAACAAGCGGTCCCGAGAGCAGCGGCAGCCATAGGAAAGCGGCCTTGGGCGATCCAGCCTTAGCCCTTCAGCATGGAAAAGCCGGTGCAGCATCTGTTCACCCGAAAGCTTATCATCCAGCAATTCCTGCGTGCTGATGGTTCGCGCCAGGATGGTCGCGGTCTGCCAGGCTTCCTGCTGTTCTTCCTGATCCATTTGTTGATCGAGCCCGCCGGCACCTGCCACGCGTTCAAGCACCAGCGCGGAAGCGCGCCAACCGGCAGGCGTTTCTTCGCAAGCCAGCTTCAAATAGGTATCTAGCTGTTCCGAATTGCGGAAATACTCGCCGGTCATATCGGTCAGCGTTTCGCCTTCAATGGCTACAATGCCCTGGTAGCGATCCATATCGGGCCCCTGGTCGCAAGTGAAGGCCAGATACCCCTTGCCGAGCAGCGCGGCAGTGGAAGGCGTCTCAAGCCCCGCGAACCTTTCCTCATTCAGCTTGGCATAGCCGCGCAGCGCCCCCGCATGCGTGCAATCAGCCAACAGCATGGAAAGCGGGCCATCGCCCTTGGCCTGCAGGCTGAAGGAGCCTTCGAATTTCAGCGCTGCGGCCAGCCCCGCGGCCAGCGCCATCGCCTCACCGGCGAGTTTTGCGACCTCAGGTCTATAGTCATGGCGGCTAAGCAGGGCATCCGCCAGCGGCCCCAAGCGCACCAAGCGGCCACGTACCGGCCTTTCATCCAGATGGAAGGGCAGGATGGCCCTTGGCACTACCAGATCGGGAACAGGTGGGCGGCCGAAGGCATCGAACATGGGCCCATCGGCGTTTTCCGGTATTTGCGACACGAGACATCCTTATCCAAGCGGGGCGCAGGGGTTGCGCCTTTCCGAGCCAAAACAAAATCGGGGCGCCCCTTCCCCTTTTACCCAATCGGGACCAGTTTATAGCCAATATCCGGGGGCGGTGTCTTGGCAGAAATCTGGGAGTCCTGGGGGCACTACGCCTATCTGGGAGCGTTTATTTGGGCGTTTTTTGAAGGCGAAACATTTGTCCTGGCCGCGTCAGCCTTAGGCGCGGCCACTGGCGCAGTGGATCCCTGGTTGCTGTTTTTCTCGGTCTGGTTTGGGTCCTTTTTGGGGGATCAGACATGGTTCACCCTGGGGCGGCGCTACGGGCCCCGCATTGTGCGCCGAATCAAGGGTGCCGATGAAAAAGTGGCCAGGGTCAATGATTTGCTGCAGCGCTATGGTACCTGGTTCATTCTGAGCTTCCGCTTCCTATATGGAATCCGTAACGTCGCCTCGGCAGCTTGCGGTCTGGCCGGCCTTAATTGGGCGCGCTTCGCGGCGCTTAATTTCATCGCGGCAGGCTTGTGGGCTGCCAGCTTTGTGGCGGCGGGCTGGTTTCTGGGGGCGCTGATTGGGCCAGAGCGCCTGGGTTGGGCCATTGCCGGCATCGCGCTTTCCGCCTTGGTATTTTTTGTTGCGCGGCATTTTTACAGGCGCTCTCGCAAGGCGCGCAGTGAGGCTGCCTGAAAAGCCCCGTCTGACCAGCGCGGGGCAATACCTTTCGTGTTTTTGGCGTTCAAGAGCAGCGCCATTTCCCGATTGCGATAAAAAGACAAGAATTTTCCGAAGCTTGTGCCGCTTTTCGGTCCGGGCCAGCATGGCCTGCAAATAGTCAAGCAAAGGGCGCGGTGGTTTCGATGGCAGGCATGCAAAACATCGTGGATGGTCTGGCCGGCGCAATCGGCAATACGCCATTGATACGCCTGAAGCGCGCCAGCGAAATGACGGGTTGCGAGATCCTGGGCAAGGCGGAATTCATGAACCCGGGCGGTTCAGTGAAGGATCGCGCCGGGCTTGGGATCATTGCCGATGCGGAGGCGCGCGGCGCTTTGACGCCCGGCCAGCCCGGCACCATTGTTGAAGGCACGGCGGGCAATACCGGTATTGGCATCACGCTGGTTGCCAATGCGCGTGGCTATCGCAGCATCATTGTGGTGCCTGAGACGCAAAGCCGCGAAAAGCTCGATTTTCTGCGCATGATCGGCGCTGACCTGCGCCTGGTGCCAGCCAAGCCATTCTCCGACCCCGGCAATTACGTGCATTTCAGCCGCCGCCTGGCCGAGGAGCTTGGTGCGGTTTACGCCAATCAATTCGACAACCTTGCCAATCGCGCGGTGCATGAGGCAACCACGGGGCCCGAGATTTGGGACCAGACCGGCGGGCAAATTGATGCCTTCACCTGTTCCTGCGGTACGGGCGGTACCCTTGCTGGCATCGCACGCGCATTGAAGGCGCGCGGGCCGGCGACGCGCATTGTGCTGGCGGACCCGATGGGGAGTTCGCTCTATTCCTGGGTCAAGACCGGCGAGTTGAAGCCCGAGGGGTCATCCATCACTGAAGGTATTGGCCAGGCCGCGCGCGTGCCGGGCAATCTGGTGGGCGACCGCGCCCTGATTGATGACGCGGTGCAGGTGACAGATGAAGAAGCGCTGACGCAGGTATTTGACCTGCTGGTGCAGGAAGGCATTTGCCTTGGCGGTTCAGCCGGCTTGAATGTTGCTGCCGCCATCAAGGTGGCGCGCCAATTGGGCCCGGGGCATCGCGTGGTGACCATTCTGTGTGATGGCGGCGCGCGCTACCAATCCAAATTGTTTAATCCGGAATTCCTGCGCGAACGTGGCCTGCCCATACCGCCATGGCTTGCGTGAGGTAGCCCCGTGGTCACGGAGCTTGTTGAAATCGGTCGCAGTATTCGCGCGCGCGATCCCGCGCAGCCTTCCTGGCTTGAGACGATTTTCTGTTATGCCGGGCTGCATGCGGTGCTGTGGCATAGGCTTGCACATTGGCTTTGGCGGCGTGGCTGGCGCGGCGCGGGGCGGCTGGTTTCGCACCTCAGCCGTTTTCTGACCGGCATTGAAATTCATCCCGGCGCGCAGATTGGCAGGCGGCTTTTCATTGACCACGGCATGGGGGTCGTGATCGGCGAAACTGCCGAAATCGCCGATGATGTGCTGATTTATCATGGCGTGACTTTGGGTGGGCTTTCGGGCAGCCCAGGCAAACGGCACCCGACGATTGAAGCCAGTGTTTCCATCGGCGCCGGGGCGCAGGTTTTGGGGCCGATTACGGTCGGGCAGGGCGCGCGTATTGGCGCCAATGCCGTGGTGACACGTGATGTGCCGCCAGACTGCACGGTGGTTGGCATTCCCGCCCGCCCGCCCGCCGGCACGCCCTGCACTGATCCATTGCTCGGGTATGGGTTGAGCAATACCGAAGATGATCCCGTGGGGGATCAGATTACGGCGCTTCGTGCGGAAGTGGCTGGTCTTCGTGGACGACTGAGCGAATTGGAGCGCCAGAAAACTGATAGCGCTTGAAGGCTGCGCCCAGCACGGCGCAGGATTGGAAAGCCCAGGGCCGCCTAGGGGATTGGTGACCCTTGCCGTGCCCATAACTTGGTCTTCCGGCCACAAGAGCTTATGCGGTTGTTCTATTGGACCGCGACCCGCCTCCAGTGGGTAGAGCAGCCTTAGGAGCCTTTCATGAACGAAGCTGAGCGCCTCCGCGCAATGATGGAGGATGGCATCACCCTTCGTCGCCATCTGGCGACCGAAATGTCGGGGCTTGTCCTTCAGGCCGTGGATTTTTGCGAAGCGGCACTGCGCCGCGGCGGAAAGCTGTTTTTCTGTGGTAATGGCGGCAGTGCAGCTGATGCGCAGCATTTGGCAACCGAATTACTGGTGCGTCTGAGATCGCGGGTTGAGCGACCTTCTTGGCCCGCCATTGCACTAACGCTTGATCCCGCGGCGTTGACCGCTGGTGGCAATGATTATGGCTTCGAGGATGTCTTTGCGCGCCCCCTTTCAGGCCTTGGCCAGAAGGGCGATGTGCTTTTCGGCATCACCACTTCTGGTCGTTCCCCGAACGTCATCAAGGCGCTTCAGGTCGCGCGGGGGATGGGCATCGGCACGATAGGTTTTCTCGGCGGTGATGGCGGCGGTGCAGCGTCCCTTTGTGACGTTGCCTTGATTGTGCCGAGCAGTGAAACCGCGCGGGTGCAGGAAGCGCATATCTCGTTGGGACACGCCATCTTGGAATTGCTTGAAGATCGGTTAATCGCGCAATGACTATTCTCCTGACAGGTGCCGCAGGTTTCATCGGCATGCATGTCGCCGAAGCGCTACTGGCGCGCGGCGAAAAAGTGATCGGTATTGATAGCCTGACGCCTTATTATGATTTGCGCCTGAAGCATGCGCGACGTGATCGCCTATTGGCGCAGCCCAATTTTTCATTTTTTGAGGTGAACGTCGCAGATCGTATAGTGATATCTGAAGTATTCGGTCAAAATCAAGAAATCACACAAATCATTCACCTGGCAGCGCAACCGGGTGTCAGGCATTCGCTGATTGATCCCTATAGCTATATCGAAGCGAATGTGATGGGGCACCTTGTCATGCTGGAAGCGGCGCGAGCTCTGCCGCGACTTCAGCATTTTCTTTACGCCAGCTCCTCATCTGTTTACGGCGGCAACAGCAATTTGCCTTATCGTGAGGATGATCGCGTGGATCATCCCGTTTCACTTTACGCCGCGACAAAGCGCGCCGATGAATTGATCAGTGAAGCCTATGGTCACATCTTTGGTTTACCGCAGACGGGTCTCAGGTTTTTCACCGTGTATGGCCCTTGGGGTCGCCCTGATATGGCGCCGTGGCTTTTCGCGGATGCGATTCTCGCAGGCAGGCCAATCACTTTATACGAAGGCGGGCGACTGAAGCGTGATTTCACTTTTGTTGCTGATATTGTTGCAGGAGTTTTAGGCGCGCTGGATCGCCCGCCCACTGATGGTAAGCCGCGCCTGTTGAACATTGGTAATCATCGCAGTGTTGAGGTGCGGCGCTTTGTGGCGGTGCTGGAGGAAAGCCTGGGGTGCAAAGCTATAATCCAGGATGCGCCGCGGCCGGTGACGGATGTGGCGGAAACCTTCGCTGATATCGGCGCTATCCAGGCTTTGTGCGGGTTTGAGCCGAAAACGCCGATTGAGGTGGGGGTGCCGCGCTTCGCCGCCTGGTTTCGGGCTTGGTTGGGTGCTTGACGTGTTTTGTTTGTGGTACTAGAAGCCCGTTCACTGTGTTGGTTGTCGTTTTTTGGGCTTGACTAGTTAGAGTTTTCTGGCTAGATTTTTTGCCCTGCCGATGATTGGTGGAGTTGAGAGGGCCGGCGATTTGGGAT
>JBILPX010000226.1:0-5574 GCA_044373565.1 Roseomonas sp. | reverse complement strand
AGGCCAGAATTGGGCCGGGATCATTCGGCACGGCAAGCAGCGCCAAATCGCGTTGCACATCAACGCGCGCCGGCATGGTGGCGGGCAAGGTGCGGCCATTGGCGGTGCGGACCGTAATCGCGTTGCAGCCATCAATCACGTGATGATTGGTCAGCACCCGGTCGCGCGCCACGACAAAACCCGTGCCGGTGGAAGCGCGCCCGCGGCCCGTTGCTGGCGGCGGTGCGCCGGGGGTGGGGGAGGGTGCCGCGGCGGCCTCTGGCGGGCGGCCGAGGGGTGACTGCATGGCCACCACTTTTTCGGCGCAGACATCCATGCCCCGGTTGATGATTTCCCGACCATCACTCAGCACCATGCGAAAATCAAAGCGGCAGCCGGCATTTTCGGCAGGGCGGAGCCCGAAGGCCGCACCGGGCGCCAGCGGCCCGCGCGTCAACATATTGGCCCCCCAATCCGGCCGTCCGGTGCGGACGGCGAAAAGGGAATGGGCCGATTGCTCGGTCTGATTGAGCACGCGGAAGGGTTCCGTCTGCGGCAGGGCCGGGGCGGGGGCGATGATCAGGGCCAGAAGGGCAAGAATTAGCGCGCGCATGTGTGGCGTATATCTCTGTATCCCTGAGGGCTTCGTCAATTCCCCCCAAAGGCTTGACCTTCCCATAATAGGAAGCGCCACATGAACCCTACCATGCCCGATACCGCCGCAACCCTGCCGCGCCTATCCTTGCCGATTGAAGGCATGACCTGCGCAGCCTGCGCCGGGCGCGTGGAACGCGCGCTGCGCAAGGTGCCGGGCGTGGTCGAGGTTCAGGTGAACCCCGCCACGGATCGCGCTGAGGTTTTGGGTGGCGTCGGTGTGATCGCCTTGAAAAAGGCGGTTGAAGCTGCCGGCTATGGCGTGACCGAGGCGCGCTTTGACATGATGATCGGGGGGATGAGTTGCGCCACCTGTGCTGGGCGGGTTGAACGGGCGCTGAATGCCGTGCCTGGGGTGCTGGAAGTACGAGTCAATCCAGCTTCGGAACAGGCGCATGTCAGGGCCATTGCCGGGGTTTCGGAAGCGGCTTTGCGTGTCGCGGTGGAAGCCGCCGGATATGAATTGCGCGGCAGCACGACAGACGCCGGGAAAGAAGCCGCCGCCCGGGCGTTAGCGCGTGAACGGCGCGATCTGGTGCTGGCCGGCATATTCTCTGCCCCCTTCCTGATTGGCATGATCGGCATGGGCTTCGGCCAGGATTGGATGCCAAGCGGCTGGGCGCAATTTGGCCTGGCGAGCTTTGTCGAATTCTGGCTCGGCGCGCGGTTCTGGCGCGCGGGCTTCGCTGCCATTCGTGCCGGCACGGGCAATATGGATGTGCTGGTCGCACTCGGCACCGGCGCGGCCTGGGCGCTTTCCACCTGGCTTTTGCTGACCGCGCCGGCGCATCACGGCACGCCGCATCTTTATTTTGAGGCTGCGGCGGTGGTGATTTTCTTTGTCCTGCTCGGCAAATATCTGGAAGCGCGCGCCAAGCGCGCCACCGGGGCGGCCATCCGCGCCTTGCTGGACCTCAGCCCGCGTCAGGCGCGGCGGTTGGAAGCGGGTGCGGAACGCGATGTGCCCGCTGCCTTGCTCACCATCGGTGATCTTGTGGTGGTGCGCCCGGGCGAGCGCATTCCAGTGGATGGGCTGGTGCGTGAAGGCCGGTCCGGCGTTGATGAAAGCGCGCTGACCGGAGAAAGCCGCGCTGTGGAAAAGGAAGAAGGCACAAAAGTTTCAACCGGCACCATGGCGCTGGATGGGCGGCTCGTGATTCAGGCGCAAGCGGTGGGTGGTGACACCACGCTTGCCCGAGTGGCGCAGTTGGTGGCAGCGGCGCAGGCGTCTCGGGCGCCGGTGCAAAAGCTGGTGGACCGCGTGAGTGCGGTATTCGTGCCGGTGGTGCTGGGCTTGGCTTTGGCGACATTGGCGGGCTGGCTGCTGGCGGGGGCTGGGTTTGAAGCCGCACTGATCCATGCCGTTTCCGTGCTGGTGATTGCCTGCCCGTGTGCACTTGGCCTTGCCACTCCAGCCGCGATCATGGCCGGCACGGGGGCAGCGGCGCGGGCCGGTATTTTGCTGCGCGATGCTGATGCGATTGAGCGTGCCGGGCGCATCACTTTGGTCGCTTTCGACAAGACCGGCACGCTGACGGAAGGCAAGCCGCGCCTGGCTGCTTTGCATCCCGCACCTGGCTTTGCGCGCGAAGAAGCCTTGAGTATTGCCGCCGCGCTGCAACTGGGCAGTGAGCATCCTTTGGCGCGCGCGGTTTTGGCCGAAGCCGGCGCCAGACTGCCCGCCGAGGATTTTCGTGCCCTGCCTGGGCGCGGTGTGGAAGGTGTGGTCGGCGGGCGGCGCTATGCGCTTGGCAGTTCCAGGCTGTTGCAGGAAGCGGGCGGGATGCGCGGTGCCTTGGCGGACGCCGCAGCCTTTGGTGAGGCAGCGGGGCAGAGTCTATCTTGGCTGATCGAAGGCAGCGAAGCCCGTGCGCTTTTCCTGTTTGAAGATGCGCCGCGCGCGGGCGCCGCCGCCGCTGTGGCCGGGCTTGCCGCGCTTGGCGTGAGGTCCGCCATGATCAGCGGGGACCAGCGCGCGGCTGCGCTCGCTGTCGCCACGCCGTTGGGCATTACCGATGTCGCTGCCGAGGTCCTGCCCGATGGCAAGGCAGCGCGCATCGCCGCCTGGCAGGAAGCGGGGGAAGCTGTCGCGATGGTTGGCGATGGCGTCAATGATGCACCGGCCCTCGCCAAGGCTGATCTTGGCATTGCGATGGGGACAGGCACGGATATCGCCATTCAATCCGCTGGCATTACCTTATTGCGCGGTGATCCTGCCTTGGTGCCGGCGGCTTTGGAGATTACGCGGCTGACCTTGCGCAAGATAAGGCAAAACCTGTTCTGGGCCTTTGGCTATAATCTGCTCGGCGTGCCGCTGGCGGCGCTGGGCTTGCTGTCTCCGCCGATCGCGGGCGCGGCGATGGCGGCTTCAAGTGTCAGTGTGCTGACCAACGCGCTGCTGCTTTCGCGCTGGAGGCCCCGGTCATGAATATCGGTGACGCCGCCCGCGCATCAGGCATTTCGGCCAAGATGATCCGCCATTATGAGGCGATTGGGCTGATCTCCGCCGGGCGCGGCGCCAATCAATATCGCGTGTATGCCCAAGCGGATGTCGCGGAGCTGCGCTTCATTCGCCATGCGCGTGATCTTGGCTTTTCTTTGCAGGATGTGAAGCGCTTGCTGGATTTATGGCGCAATCGCGCGCGGGCGAGTGCGGAAGTGAAGCGGCTTGCGCTAGATCATGTCGCCGCACTTGAAGCCAAGGCTAAGTCGCTCAGCGCAATGGCGGAAAGCCTGCGCCATCTGGCCGAGCATTGCCACGGTGATGAGCGGCCGGATTGCCCGATTTTGGAAGAGCTCGGCGGAGCATTTTCAAGCCAAGTGGCTTCACTTGGCGACTCGGAAAATGCGACCAAAAGAATAGGAAAGGATCAATCCAATGGCTGACGCCATCACGCTGCAGGTTGAGGGCATGAGCTGCGGGCACTGCATTCGCGCTGTGACCAACGCCATCCAGGGGCTGGATCAAGCGGCGAAGGTTGAAGTGGATTTGGCTGCGAAGCGCGTGGTCGCGCAAACCAGCCTGGCGCGCGCCGATCTGGTGCGCGCGGTAGAAGAAGAGGGCTTCAGCGTCAAAGCCTGAAAGCTTCAGTCCGGCCGCGCGCCAGAAGCGCGCACCACGGGCGCCCAGCGCGCGGTTTCCTGCCTGAGGAATGCCGCCAGCGCTTCCGGGGTGGAAGCTTCCAGTACCAAGCGCCGCGCGGCCATGGCAGCGACCAATTCCGGTTCCTTGAGCACGCTTTGCATGGCGGCATTCAGCTTCGCCAGGATCGGTTCGGGAAGGCCAGGCGGGGCCATCATCGCGGCCCAATCCACGCCATCAAAACCAGGCAGGCCAGATTCCGCGATGGTTGGGATCTCGGGCAAAAGCGGCACGCGCTTGCCATTGGGCACGCCAAGAATGCGCAGCTTGCCTGCCTCCGCTTGCGGAATACCATTCAGCGCCGTGGTGAAAGCGTAATCCACGCGCCCCGCGATCAATTCCGGCAAAAGCGCGCCGCCACCACGATAGGGCACATGGGTCGTGCGAATGCCGGCCATCAGATTGAGCTGTTCGGCGGCCAAATGCCCTGCCGAGCCAATACCGGAGGAGCCGAAATTCAATGTCTCGGGGCGCGCCTTGGCAGCAGCGATGATATCCGTCACGCTGCGGAAGGGCCGATCCACCGGCACGGCGAGCACATTCGGCACCTCACCCACCAGCGAAACGGGTGTGAGATCCTTCAGCGGATCAAAGGAAAGATTGCCGTAAAGCGTTGGGTTGATCGCGAGTGGCCCGATGGTGCCCAGCAGCAGCGTATAGCCATCCGGCGCGCTGCGCGTGGTGGCTTCCGTGGCGATATTGCCGCCCGCGCCCGGGCGATTTTCGATGACAACAGGCTGGCCGATCAAGGCCTGCAAGCGCGGCGCAATGGCGCGTGCAAAAACATCGGTGGAACCGCCGGCGGCGAAGCCCACCAGTAGGCGAATGGGGCGAGAGGGGTATTCCTGCGCCAAGGCGGGCGTGGCCCAAGGCAGTAGCGCCAAACCGGCAAGCAATTCGCGTTTTTTCATCATGGTCCCGGCCTTCTTTCTTGATCAGTTCAGGCGAATGCTGATGCTCCGCCCATGGGCTTGCAGTCCCTCGGCATTGGCCAGCGCCACGGCAGACGGGCCGATTTGCGCGAGTGCTGCGCCATCCGCTTCCACCCAGCTTGTACGCTTCAGGAAATCAAAGCTCGATAGGCCAGAAGCGAAACGCGCGGTACGCCCGGTGGGCAGCACGTGATTGGGTCCGGCGATGTAATCGCCAACGGCTTCCGGGCAAAAGCGGCCCAGAAACGCTGCGCCGGCATGGCGAATATGTGCCAGCAAGCCGCGCGGATCATCCACCATCAATTGCAGATGTTCGGGTGCCAGGCGATTGGTAAGTGCTGCGGCTTCGGTAAGATCGTGCACCAGAATAATCGCGCCATGCCGCGCCCAGCTCTCGCCGGCAATGGCGGCGCGGGGCAAGGTTTTTAGCGCGTGTTCCACGGCCTGCGCCACCGCATCTGCCAGCACCGCATCAGGCGTGATCAAGATGGATTGCGCGCTTTCATCATGTTCGGCCTGAGCCAGCAGATCCATCGCGACATGCGCGGGATCATTGGCGCCATCGGCAATCACCACAACTTCCGAAGGCCCGGCGATGGAATCAATGCCAACCCGGCCAAAGACCTGGCGCTTGGCTTCCGCGACATAGGCATTGCCCGGCCCGACAATCCGATCCACCGGCGCGATGCTGCCCGTGCCCCAGGCGAGGGCCGCGACGGCTTGCGCGCCGCCAATCCGGTAAATCTCAGTGACGCCAGCGCGCTTGGCCGCGGCCAGCACCAGCGGATTGAGCGCGCCATCCGGCGTTGGCACCGCCATGGCAATGCGCGGTACGCCGGCGGCGCGCGCCGGCAGCGCATTCATCAG
>JBILPX010000225.1:0-5581 GCA_044373565.1 Roseomonas sp. | reverse complement strand
AGCCGGTCACGACCTCATCAAAAATCAGCGGAATGCCAAGCCGCGCGGTAACCTCCCGGATCGCTTGCAGAAAGCCGGGCTTGGGCGGGATCAGGCGCTGGAAGGGCTCCATGATCACGCCGCCAATCTCATCATGCCGCGCTTCAATCAGCCGCACCGCCGCTTCAATATCATTGAAGGGCGCGACCAGCACTTCACCGCGCACACTATCCGGAATGCCCGGCGTATCGGGCACGGCTTCGGGGAAATTGGCGAGCTTTTTGGGCGCGAGGCTCATCAACCCCCAATCGCTCATGCCGTGATAGCCGCCTTCGAACTTCACAATCTTTGGGCGCTGGCGATAGGCGCGCGCAAGCCGCATGGCGTAAAGATCAGCCTCGGACCCGGATGATACAAAACGCACCTGATCCACGCAGGGCATGGCATCCACAATGGCGGCGGCAAGGCGAATGCCGTGTTCATTATTGGCGAAGAAGGTGGTGCCCTTTGGCACCTGCGCCAGCACGGCTTCCGTCACCTTGGGGTGGTTATGGCCGATATACATGGGGCCACTGCCCAGCAGATAATCAATATATTCGCGCCCTGATGCATCCCAAACATGCGCGCCGCGGCCTTCACGCAGGATGATCTCAGCCGGGAAATTGCCGAAATGCCCGCCGGGCAGCACGCGCTTGGCGAGGGCGAGCAATTCCTGTTCTTCGGCGGATGGCGGGATGCTGGACATGGCGCGGGTTCCTCAAGAAATGTTGGGGAGAAGGCTAGGATATTATGGCAGCAAATGAAAACAGCCGCGCTGCAGCATTGACCTTCATGGCCTGGGCGCGGCAGAACCGCTCCATGATTCAGCGCTTATCTCTGGCGGTTATGATTGGACTTGTCGCCTATGGACCGGCCTTGGCGCAAAAGCCGCCGGCGGCGACGCCTGCCCCAAGCCCAAGCGCGGCGCTGCCCAGCGAAAAGCCCCCGCCCCTGCCCCGCCAAGGTGGCGGCGCCCCAGGCACGCAGGCCGATCTGCCGCGCGACAAGCCGGCGCCGCTGGCGCCTGGTGAACGCGCTGCACGCCGCGCGGTTTCTTCAGGCACGGGCTTTGTTGTGGCAGCACGCCGGATCATGACCAATCATCACGTGATTGATGGCTGCGCCGAGGTTGCAGCGCGCCTGCCCGATGGGCGGGAATTGCCGGCGCGCGTCCTGGCAAGCGATGCAACGCGCGATTTGGCATTGCTCAGCACCGAAGCCGAAGCGGGCCCCATCCTGCCTTTCCGAACCGCTGGCACGTATCGCCGTGGTGAAGGCGTGGTGACCTATGGTTTTCCCCTGGCTGGCTTGCTTTCATCTGGCCCCACGCTGACCACCGGAGAGGTCTCGGCCCTTGCCGGGCTTGCCGATAATCAGCGCCATCTTCAGATCAGCGCGCCGGTACAGCCGGGCAATTCCGGCGGGCCGCTTTTGGATATGCGCGGGCAGGTGATTGGCGTTGTGGTGTCAAAACTCAATGCTGGTCAGATAGCGCGGCAGACGGGCGATATTCCGCAGAATGTGAACTTCGCGGTGAAGCACACGGAAGCGCTGGATTTCCTGCGCGAACAGAATGTCGCGGTGACACCAGGGCCTGCCAATGACGCTCCGCGCGCGGCGGATGCGGTGGGTGAGGTTGCGCATCCTTCAACGCTGTTTTTGCGCTGCTTGAAGTGACGCTGCGCTAGGCATCACGCCATGCCGGCGCATGGCTGCCGAGCGGCATGGCGGGCAAGTCCCAGCGCGGCGGTGTCGCTTGCAAGCGTGCGGCATGGCGTGTGGCGCGCATGGGGCCAAAGCCGCTGGCACTTTCTTCCAGCGTTGCGTCAATTTCCGCAGACGTCAGCCCCTGCGCGGTAAGCCCCGCTTCCAGGCGGCCCAAGCGCTTGATCCATTCGCCGGTGCCCGCCAGTGAGACTCGCACCAGCCAGGAACCACCTTCCTCTGCGCGCCGCAACAAGGCAGCCATGGCGCCGAAGGCCAATAGATAGCCGGAAGCGTGATCAAGTGCCTGGCAGGGCAAGGGGCGCGGCTTAGCCTCACGCGCGGCCAGCGCTTCGGCGTCATTCATGCCATTGGCATTCTGCACCAGCGAATCAAATCCGCGCTGCGCTGCCCAGGGGCCGAGATGGCCATAGGCGGAAAGCGAGACACAGATGATGCCGGGATTAAGCACCGCGAGGGCTTCTGGCGCAAAGCCATGCCCGGCAATGGCACCTGGGCGATAGCCTTGCAGGAAAATGTCAGCGCGCGCGGCGAGATCGCGCAAACGCGCCTGATCATCCAGGACGCGCAAATCAAGCGATGCGCTTCTTTTGCCGCGCCCGGTATCCATCACCAATTCATCAAAGCTCGGCAAATGCGGCGCGCTGATATGCAAAACATCAGCGCCATGCGCGGCGAGGGTGCGGCCCGCGACCGGCCCGGCGATGACTCGTGTGAGGTCAAGTATGCGGAGGTCGCTGAGTGGACGCGCAGCGGCTGGCGGCAATGGCATGCGCGGCGCATCGCCGATTTTCTCAATAAGCACAGGCGGCAGGCTGGAAGCTGCCTGGCCTTGGGGTGAGGCATCCCATTCAATCAGGCTCCGCGTCATGGTCACCACCAGGCCCGCTTCCGCCGCCGCCGCTTCAAATTCCGCCGCACGCCAGATGCTGAGTGCCTTGGCAACCGCGGCGCGATCATGCGCAACCTTGCCCAGCAAGCGCAGCACGCCGTCGCGATGATGCGGGAAATTCGTATGCAGCCGCACCCAGCGCCCATCACCACACAGATATAGCCCCGCAATCGCATCCCAGCGCGCGCCGGCTAGCTTGCCCGCGATACTGAGCCAGTGTTCTGAGCGAAACTCGATAGCGGCATCACGCATATCCACCGCAACGCGCTGCGCCGCCCCGCCGCGTCGCTGATGGATCATGGCCGCCGCAAGCCCGGTAGCCGCGATGCTACTTTGCGCCGCGGCATCCACGCGAAAGCTGGAAGGCTGGATGGGTTCCTGCCCTGTCAGGCTGATCTGCGAAAGCGCGGCAGGATCAAGTGCGGCCTGGCGCCAAAGGGCAGCGAGGATATCGGGCAAGGTCGGGTTCATGGCGCAAGCTTTCACCGGCAGCGCCACTTGGTCCAGAGGCAAACTTGCCGGCGTACTGACCAAAGCCCTACCCTTCACCTGCTTGAAAAGGGTTTTCGCATGTCACTTTTGGTCGGTGTCCGGGTTGTCGAAATCGCGCAGAATCTGGCGGGGCCATTTGCGGGCCAGATCCTCGCCATGCTGGGGGCCGAGGTGATCAAACTGGAACGCCCCGAGGGCGGCGATGATGCGCGCGGCTGGGGCCCACCGATGCATGAAGGCACCGCCACCACCTTCATCGCCGTCAATCGCGGCAAGAGATCGCTCAGCCTTGATCTGCGCAATGATGCGGATCGCGCGCTGCTGATGGAATTGCTGGGTGATGCGGATGTGGTTGTGCAAAACATGCGCCCCGGCGCGCTGGAGGATTTAGGGCTGGGTGGTGCTGCGCTCACCGCGCGTTTTCCACGCCTGATTTATGCTTCACTTGGCGCCTTTGGCGCGGTGGGGCCGAAGGCTTTGCACCCGGGGTATGAGCCGATTCTGCAAGGCTATTCCGGCCTGATGATGATGAATGGCGCCGAAGGCGGGCCACCGACGCGGAGCGGCGTGCAAATTCTTGATCTCGGCACGGGCATGTGGGCGGTGATTGGTATTCTGGCCGCGATTGAGCGTCGCCATACCTCGGGCAAGGGCGGGGTCGTTGATACATCTTTGCTGGAAACGGCGCTTGGCTGGATGGGGCCGCATTTCGCAGGCTTCACGGTTTCTGGCCGCCCGCCGCCGCGCAATCTTTCCGGCAATCCGAATACGGTGGTGTTTCAATCTTTTGAAACGGCGACCGCGCCAGTGATGGTGGCCGCCGCCAATGATCGGTTGTTTCGCAAATTATGCGATGCCATGGGGCTTGCTGCGCTTGGCAGCGATGAACGCTTTGCCAGCAATCGGCTGCGCGTCGCCAACAAACCCGCGCTGCTGGCGGTGATGGAACCGGCTTTTCGTGCGCGCCCGGCCGAGGCATGGTTGCCGCTACTGGAAGCCGCCGGCATTCCCTGCGGGCCGATCAATACCATGCGCGAAATCGCAGAGGATGCGCAGGTGGAAGCACTTGGCATTGTCGCCCCCGTGCCTGGCCTGCCCGTGCGCGCCATTGGCCTGCCGATCAGTTTTGACGGCGAGCGCCCGCAACCGTCGCGCGGCGTGCCGGCTGCGGGGGAAGATAGTGATGATATCCGCGCGGGCTTGCGCTGGGCGCCGCGCTGAACCGGACTATTCCCAAAGCTTCTCAATCTCAGCCGCACGTTCCTGAATGGCGGCGCGGCGCTTCAGCTTCATGGTGGGCGTCAGCAAGCCATTCTCGATGGTGAAAGGCGCCGTCACCGCATGGCGGCGCATGCGCTCAATCACGGCAAGCCGGGCGTTCACCCGTGCCACCGCCGCTGCGACGCTGGCTTCCTGACCCTCGGCGGGGACAATGAGCGCGACAAGGCCGGGCTTACCCTCACCTGCCACCAAGGCTTGCTGAATTTCGGGTTCCGCCATCAATAGGCTTTCGATCTTGGCAGGGCTGATCATGTCGCCCCCCAGCAGTTTGATGAAATCGCGCTTGCGGTCGGTGATGTATAAAAACCCATCGCGCATTTCGCCGATATCGCCGGTATGCAGCCAGGGGCGCGGATCATCGCCTTCGGGCTTCAAGGTGGATACAGTCGCTTCCGGATTGCCCCAATAGCCGGTCATGACCAGATCACCCTTGATCAGGATCTCACCATCGGCGGCGATGCGGCATTCAACGCCTTCCAGCGGCATGCCGACGCTTTCGTGCCGATTGGCCCAGGGCAGGTTCACACTCACCACCGGCCCGGCCTCCGTCTGCCCATAGCCTTGCAGCACCGGCAGCCCAAGCGCGATGAAAAACGCCGCCAGGTCAGGATCAAGCCGCGCGCCACCGGAGACCAAAGCGCGCAGCGCGCCACCAAAACGCGCGCGCACTTTCTCGCGCACCAGCTTTTCCAGTAGCGCATCCTCGATGCCGCCAATCACCCCCAAGGAGGCACCGGCCATGCGTTGCTGCCCGCGCAGCAAGGCGCGGTCAAACAGCCAGCGCTTGATGGGCTTTTCCTTCTCCAACGCCGCCAGAAGGCGCGAACGCAGCACTTCGAATAGCCGCGGGACCGCCGTCATGATCGCAGGGCGGATTTCGGCCATTTCCTGCACCAGCCGATCCGCGCCGCGCGAATAGACCACTTCCATGCCGTAAGACGGCAGCAGGAAGCCGCCCACCGTATGTTCATAGCTATGCGATAGCGGCAGGAAGGACAGGTAGGGCTTGCCGTCCAATTCCAGCCTTTCCGCCAGCGCCATTACACCATGCCGATTGGCGAGCAGCGCGCGATGCGGCAGCATGACGCCCTTGGGCGCGCCGCCCGTGCCGGAAGTATAAATCAGGCAGGCCAAGGCTTCTGACGCAATGTGATGGGTCTCGGCTTCCAGCGC
>JBILPX010000019.1:0-18363 GCA_044373565.1 Roseomonas sp. | reverse complement strand
TGAGCTTAGGAATCTCTTTTGGGTCGTAAGCCGCGCCGCCAATGGCGCGCGCATCATGGAACCGACCATTCTGGGCTGGGCCGCGATGCTCTCGCCGCTCGCCTTCATCCTGGTGCTGTCCTTTGGCATCAATAAGCTCTCGCGCCCCGCGACGCAGGCGCTGTTCTGGGTATTCGCCGCCTGTATGGGTGCGAGCCTTTCGAACATCTTCATCCGCTACACTGGCCAGTCCATCGCCAGCACCTTCTTCATCACGGCGGCGATGTTCGCGGCGGTGAGCCTTTATGGCTACACCACCAAGGCGGATCTGACGCGCTTTGGCAGCTTCATGATCATGGGCCTGATCGGCATCATGATTGCGGGCCTGGTCAATATCTTCCTGGCGTCCTCCGCGCTGGCCTTTGCGATCAGCGTGATTGGTGTGGTCGTGTTCGTTGGCCTCACGGCCTATGACACGCAGCGCATCAAGGCGGATTACCTGCAATTCGCCTATGCGGAAGGCACTGATGAAGCCGGCAAGCGGAGCGTGATGGATGCGCTTGGCCTGTACCTGAACTTCGTGAACCTGTTCCAACTGCTGCTTTCCTTCATGGGTCAGCGCAACAACAATTGATCGAGGCCTTCAGGTCTTGATCAGAAACCCCGGGGGACGACCCTCGGGGTTTTTTTGTTGGGCTTACAGGCCCGGATCTATCGGCACGCGGAGCGCTTCCGCCAAGCGGTTTGTCTCCGCCGCCATACCAAGCACGGCCAGCAATTCGCCATGCATCGCATCCGTCATGCCTTTGGCACGCGCGGCAGCGGTATGGGAGGCCGTGCAATAGGCACAGCCCGCCGCCGCTGAGGCCGCCAGATACAGCATTTCCTTCGTCAACGGGTCCAGCGCACCTGGCGCCATCACCTGCTTCAGGCTTTCCCAGGTGCGCTTGAGCGTTGGCGGATGCACCGCCAGCGCCTTCCAGAAATTATTAACATCCGCGACCCCGCGCGTGGCCTTTATGTCATCAAACACCGCGCGCACTTCGGGCGCGGCGTTGGCGTATTCAATCAGCGCCATCAGGCACCGCCAGGCAAAGGCCGGTAGGGTAGGGCGGCCAGGCGCGTGGCATGCAGCTTGACGTCCTGCCAAACACTGCCCTTCACATAGGGGTCTTCGGCCATCCATGCACGGGCGGCTTCATCTGTCGCGTGGCGCGTGACGGTGATGGAACCGATCATGCGCTGGCCAGCATCATCCAGAATGGCGCCACCAACAGCCAGCGTGCCATTGGCTGCCATGGGCTGCATGCGCGCGATATGCGCCTCCCGCGCCGCTTGCCGGCGGGCGGGGGCGTCGGCATCCGTGCCATCAAAGGCGATGGTGACGGTATGGGTGCGGGTGGAAGTCACTGGATCGCCCGGTTTGGGCAGGCGCTGATAGGGTAGCGTCGCGATACGGAAGGGCAGGATGCGGACATCGCCCCAAACACCCTCCACCGAAAAGGGTTCTTCCGAGAGATAAGCCTGCACGCCGGCCATATCCGGCACATCCAGGATCATCAGCGACCCGGAAGGCACCCATTCGGCGGTGAAAAGCGGCGTGCCGAAGGGCATCCGCCCATCTTCCGCCCAGCGGCTGATCACCGCCCTGTGGCGGTCCATCGCCGCGGCGCGGCGGGTTTTATCGGCACCATCGAAAGCAAGTATCGCGTAGCCCATGGCAATTTCCCCTTTTGCTGGGGGTAGCATGCCATGGCACCGGGTTTGGGAAAGGGGGGCAGGAGCATTTTCAAGCCAAGTGGTAACGCTTGGCGACCCGGAAAATGCGACCAAATGGAAAACCCAGAGCATGTCCGGTGAGCGGATGCGAAACGGACATGCTCTGGCGCCCCGACCCAATCAATACATATGCTGCCCGCCATTGATGGACAGCGTGGACCCGGTGACGAAATCCGCATCATCGGCGGTCAGGAAGACCACGCCTCTGGCGATATCCTCGGCCTTGCCGAGACGTCCGCGCGGGATGCGGGCGATGATCTTTTCCAGAACATCGGGCGGCACGGCGCGCACCATTTCGGTATCAACATAACCGGGGGCGACCGCATTCACGGTAATGCCAAGCTTGGCCCCTTCCTGCGCAAGCGCCTTGGTGAAGCCATGAATGCCGGATTTCGCCGCAGCGTAATTCACCTGGCCATATTGCCCGGCCTGGCCATTCACGGAGCCGATATTCACAATGCGGCCGAACTTGCGCGCATTCATGCCTTCCCAGACCAGCTTGCAAAGATTGTAGCAGGAGCCGAGGTTTGTATCGATCACCGAATCCCACATGTCGCGGTTCAGCTTGCGCATGGTGGCATCGCGCGTGATGCCGGCATTGTTCACCAGGATTTCAATCAGCCCCACTTCGGCTTCAATCTTGGCGATGGCTTCGGCGCATTGCGCGAAATCGGCGACATCGAATTTGTAGCAGGGAATACCGGTACGATCGGTAAACGCCTTCGCCGCCGCATCATTGCCGGCATAGGAAGCAACCACGGTTCGCCCTGCCGCTTGCAGCGCTTCGCTGATCGCAGCCCCAATGCCTCTTTGGCCACCGGTAACAAGTGCAACACGCGCCATGAAATCTCTCTCCTGAATCGCCTGTGATGGGCTGGCCACCCCATGGCAGCCGGCCCTTTAGTTGGTCCAATGTCCCTCGCCGCCCAGTGATTCCACTTGGCTTTTACATGCTCCGGGGCAATTTGCGGCAGATCAATAGCGGCTTGGCATTTTTGCGCCACAAGAAATACGCGGGTCGGGTGATTTTCCGCCCCGCAGAATAGCTTCTCCTCCTTTAGACGTTAACTTACGGCGCGGATCCCCCCCGACCGCGCCGTACTTTTTTTTACCTAAGCCACAGGATGTGCTAATAATAACCAATGGTTCTCAGGGCTATTTTTTTCCGAATTACCGCCGCGGCCGCCTGAGGCGCCGGGCTTTTGGTCTGCGCACCTTGCCGGTCGGCCGCCTTTGCTCGCCCGCCCCGTCACCCTGAACCGGACCCTGCACATGCTCCCGAACCCCTTGCCCACGCGCTTTGATCTGCGCGCCGAACCCAGCCCCGGCCTACTGCCGCGCCTGCTGCAGCCCTTCGCCAAGCGCGATGTGACCCCTGATCTGTTCCAAGCCCGCCGCTCGGGCGAGGAAATGGACATCACCATCTCCTGCCATGACTTGGAACCCGGCATGGCGGCGCTGATTGCGGGCAATCTGGGGCAGGTGATTGGCGTGAGCCGTATTGTGGTGACGCTGGCGGAAAGCCTCGCCACGCGGCGGGCATAGCGTTAGAAGGTGCCCATGAAACCACTGGTCCTGACCATGGGTGAGCCCGCCGGGATCGGCGCGGAAATCACTGCCGGCGCCTGGCGCGCCTTGCGGGGCAGTGGGCCATGCTTTGCGCTGATTGATGATGCCGAGCGCGATTTCGGTGTGCCGGTGGTGCGGATTACCGCCCCCGAAGAAGCCAATGAGGTCTTCGCGCAGGCACTGCCCATCCTGCATCGGCCTTTGGCGGCGCCGGTGGTGCCCGGCAAGCCAAGCCCCGCCCATGCCGGGGCGGTGATTGCCGCCATTGAGGAAGCGGTCGCTTTCGCCAAATCAGGCCGTGCGGCGGGCGTGGTGACCAACCCGATCCAGAAGGCAAGCCTGACCGCCGCTGGCTTTCCGCATCCCGGCCATACGGAATTTTTGGGCGAATTGGCGGGCACCGGCGCGCCACCCGTGATGATGCTGGCCTGCCCAGAACTCCGCGTTGTGCCGGTGACGGTGCATGAAGCCTTGGCCAAGGCGATAGCGCGGCTGAACCCCGCGCTGATTATGGAAACAACGCGCATTGTGGATGCCGCGCTCAAGCGCGATTTTGGCATTGCCGCGCCGCGCCTGGCGATTGCGGGCTTGAACCCCCATGCCGGGGAAGCCGGCACCATGGGGCGAGAGGAAATTGACATCATCGCCCCCGCCATCGCGGCGTTGCGCGCGGAAGGGATTGATGCGCGCGGCCCCATGCCGCCGGATACCATGTTCACCGCGCTCGCGCGGCCTGACTATGACGCGGCGATTTGCCTTTATCACGACCAGGCGCTGATCCCGATCAAGACCATTGATATGGCGGGCGGGGTGAATGTGACGCTTGGGCTTTCCATCATCCGCACCAGCCCCGATCACGGCACGGCGTTGGATATTGCCGGCAAGGGCCTGGCCGATCCCGCTTCGTTGATCGCGGCCATCAGGCTGGCCGGTGACTTGGCTGCAAAGAGAGGTTTGGCGTGAAGCATCTCGATCTATCGGTGAATGTTGATCATGTGGCGACGCTGCGCAATGCGCGCGGTGGCACCCATCCCTGCCCGGTGGAGGCTTCCCGCATTGCGGTGGAGGCCGGCGCTCATGGCATTACCGTGCATCTGCGTGAAGATCGCCGCCATATCAAGGACCGCGATGTGGAGCGTATTCGTGCCGAGATCGCGGCCCCCTTGAATTTTGAGATGGCAGCGACCGAGGAAATGGTCGCCTTCGCGGAACGCATCCGCCCGCCCTATTGCTGCCTTGTGCCGGAAAAACGCGCGGAGCTGACCACTGAAGGCGGCTTGGATGTGCTGCGCGCCGGGCCATCTTTGCGCGAAGCCGTGGCGCGGCTTAGCGCCGCCAATGTGCGTGTTTCGATTTTCATCGAAGCCGATGCGGCGCAGATTGAAGCTGCGGCGGCGATTGGTGCGGCGGCGATTGAATTGCACACGGGCACCTATGCCGAAGGGCCGGTGGCGGATCGGCCAGCGCAACTTGTGCGCTTGCAAGCGGGTGTTGCGGCAGCGCGGCGTGCGGGATTGCTCTGCCATGCCGGGCATGGGCTGACCTATGAGACGGTGACCGATATCGCTCGGATGGAGGAGGTGACGGAAATCTCCATCGGGCATTTCCTGATTTCACAAAGCGTTTTTGAAGGGCTGCCCGCGGTGGTGCGTCGTTTCAAGACGCTGATCGCCGCTGCGCGCGGCGCTTGAGGAGAGTGTGATGCCGACATTGACTGTTGACGGTTACCCGATTGCCTATGCCGAAGCCGGCAGCGGCACGCCTGTGGTGATGGTGCATGGCACTTTGGGCGATCAGCGTTCCTTCGCGGGGCAGATGGAAGCCTTTGGCGCGCAGTATCACGCGGTTTCGATCAGCCTGCGCCATTGCTGGCCGGATAAGTGGCGCGAAGATGGGGATTTCACCATTGCGCGCCATACGGCGGATGTGGCGGGCTTCATTCATGGGCTTGGCAAGGGCCGCGTGCATTTGATTGGCCATTCGCGCGGTGGGCATATCGCCTTTCGTGTGGCGCAGCATCATCCGGAATTGCTGGAATCGGTCGTGCTGCTTGAACCAGGCGGCGAATTGGATGAAAGCCTGGGCGGTGCGCCGCCGGCGGGTAATCAGGCATCGGCCTTCGCGCGCGGCGCGGCCTTGATTGCTGAGGGCAAGGTGGAAGAAGGCCTGACGGTTGTTGCCGAACATACTGGCGGGCCAGGTGCTTGGGCGAAGCGTTCGGAGGCGCGCAAGACCGTTAATCGCGACAATGCGACAACCTTGCTTGGCCAGATCAAGGAACAGCGCAAGCCCTATGCGCGGTCGGAGGCGGCGGGGATTGCGGTGCGCACGCTACTGGTGGGGGGTGATCAATCCCAACCGCAATTCGGGCGCATTTTGGATGCCTTGGAAGGTGTGATGCCTAATGCGCAGCGCGTGACGATTGCGCGCGCCGCGCATAGCGTGCAGGCGGATAATCCGGCTGATTTCAACGCGGCGGTGCTGGCGTTTTTGGTGGGCTAAGGAAGGTTGGCGGAGATCTTCCCTGCCGCTAGACCGGATTGGCGGCAAGAAACAGCGCTTGTGAAAGCGCTTCGAAGAATCGCTGAAAAGGCTCCGGGTCCGAGAGGGCAACCTGATTGATTTGTCCAGAAACACGCACGACTGTTTGTCGCGGGGAGATCTGGCGGAGACTGATGGTCAAACGAATCAGATTGCTTCCATATCGCGTGGCGCTGACCGTGCCGAGGACAGCATCCGCGCGATCAACGACGAAGCCGAGGTCTTGCAACGCAGCAATTGTGGCTTGGAAAACGCGCGCTTGGTCGCCTGTTTCGAAGCTACGCGTGGAAATTGCCCGTTGCGCTGCTTGAGAATTTGAAGACGCCAATACCTGTTGCCGACTATCCATCTGGCAGCCTGCAATGAGCGGTGCCAAGGGCGCCAACAGCAGGGCCGACAGTATCCCTGGGCGGAGATGTTTATATGTCATGTGCTGTCAGAAACACCGATTGAGAAAGCTTATCAAAAAACTCGCGGTACAGTAGCGCATCCGTTCGTGTCTCCGGCATGAAGTTTGCGATCTGCGGTGGCGTAGGAAATTGAAAGGTGGCGCGCGCAATACTTGATGCTTGGTCCGGCTGGCGGCGTATCACTATCTGAACCCTTACAGGTACTGGTGTTGCCTTTGATCCGACAACAACACCGAATTCCTCGCGCGATTCGGTCACGGTATACCCCATGTCCTGCAAGACACCGATGGAAGCTTGCATCAGCAGCCGGGTGTTCACGGTATCGAAGCGGCGGGATTGAATGGCGCGCAGATTCGTCACTGATTCAGTCGGCGCCAGCGCTGCTGCGTGCCTTCCACCTTGGGGGCCGCAACCGGCACCCCCAAGGCCGATCAGAAGAAGGGCGCAGAATATGCCAACTGACCTCATGATGTTCAGAAGCTACTGGACCGATAAGAGAAATCGCGAACCAAACGCCGTTCATCAAAGCGAATCACGACCGTGAGGGTACGCTGCGATGTGCGTGCAACACCGGAATTGCCGCTGACGCCGGCTATGAGTGGAATTCCGGCCCCTCCACCGCTGGCCGAATATACGCGGTCACTGGACACGCGGTCATAAACCCATGTTTCACGGCGCCGCTCATCTGTGGTGACGATATTCGGGGAGCCCAGAATGGACGCAACCTCATCACCGCTCATGCCGACACGAATGTCACGCTGCACGGTGCCAACGGTTAGACGGCTGCCTGCCTCGCTCGCGGCTGCAACTTCAGCGGCCTGCTGGGATGGTGATTGGCACCCTAACAAAAAGGCGCTCAAGCCACATACCAGAGCCAAGGAAGTCTTTTTGATTGATGCCATCAGCTCTAACCCTTTCTAAACAATTTACGGACGCGCTGGCGGAGGTTCGCCGGATGCCGCAGGGGCGGCTGGCGCCTGCCTTTGCCCAGGCAACCGTTCGGCAGCAGGGCGTGGTGCGGCAGGCCCTGATGCACCAGGCGGAGCAGCCATCAGGGTACGCGCCATCATATTGCCGAGAGGAACAAAGAAATTAGACTGGTAGAAGTTGGGGTCATCCACCTGTGTTTCCCGGCCTACTCCCAGAACACTCGCGTTGGCGCGAACTGTGGACTGGTTTCGTCCTCTCTCTTCTACCGTGGCGGCCAATCGTAACCCCGTGAGCCTTGTTGCCGAAATGGTGCCGGTATCCGCATCAGCGCGGGTGATGCGATACCCCATATCCTGCAACGTGGCGACCACACCGCGCGCGGTTGTCTGACGATCAGCTTCGACGATACGCGTCTGCATTGCGCGAAGCTCGGTTGCTGGCTTCGTGCTGGGAACAAATGGATCGGCGGCTTGTTGCGGCGCGCAGGCGGCCAATGCCAGTAGCGCAGCCAAAGCGGCGAATGACGGCGTTCTCATGCCCTGATCCCCCGGCTCGCAAGGCCTTTGCGGACCTGTTCGAAGAACCCTGTGCTGAACTCTGGGGCGTCTAGTCTTTCAGCTCTGGCAAGGCCTTGGTTATTGATCACGATACGTTCAAAGCTCACGCGCATCTGCACCGCGCCTTCTGACCTGAGAGGGAGGGTCGCCAGGGTTACGCGAATGAGCTGATCCTTATCCCAAACGGGATTATAGCGGACCCCGAGGAGCGCCAAACCGACTGTCAAGGCAACTTGCCCGGCGACTTGGCCAACTTCTGTGGCGTCGCGATCCTTGGCGCCGGCGAGAACACCAAGACGCGGTGCGCTTTCCTCAATGGTGAAACCGAGATCCTGGAGAACGGCGGTTGCTTCCACCAGAAGAGTTGTCTCGTCCCGCACGGAAAAGCGCGTGGTTTCGCGTTCGCGTATTTGAGCTGCATTGGCTGGGGGGGCACCAGCACTCAAGGCATATTCATTCGCCCAATTTGGGTTTTGCTGACACCCAGCCAAAAACAACCCTATCCCAAGCACTAGGCTGATCTGTGGTACATAACGAACCATCACGTTTGATCCCTATCGAAACACTACTGACACATGATCAGAAAATTTAGTCATCGGATAGTGTCTTTTTTTAGGTGGAGGCATGCTCATGGTTCGCTCCGCGCATAGTGTGCAGGCGGATAACCCGGCTGATTTCAACGCGGCGGTGTTGAGGTTTTTGGCGGGCTAAGTCCTGGCGGGGTCCGGGGTAACAGGCTTTTGTTGGGCGCGCAGCCGCCACACCAACCCTGCGCGCGCCGCTGGCTGACGCCAGCGGTCAACCCGGCGGGGGCTTGGGGGCGGAGTGCCCGTTTTTTCGCATAATCTTATTTCGTCGCCTGCTCCAAAAACCGCAGCAGCGCGGCTAGGTCTTCCGCATTATCCACGCGCTGCACCGGCATTTTCGTCCCAGGCGTTACAACATCCGGCCCGCGTGTGAATAGATCGCCGATGGTTGTCGCGTCCCAGGTGATATCCCCGCGCGCGAGGCGTTCCGAATAGGCATAGCCGGGCAGGGACCCCATGCGGCGGCCAAAAACGCCATGCAAATGTGGCCCGGCCATGGGGCCGGCATCTTGGGTCAGGGCGTGGCAGGCGCTGCAGGCGCGAAATACTTGTGCGCCATGCGCATCAAGGCCCTGCGGCAGATCATTGGTGGCGGGCGCGGCGATGGGGCCGATGGCGCGGCCGCTCAGCGCGTCCCAGCGCCGCACTTGGCGGTCAGCGCCGCCGGTCCATAGCAGGCGCCCATCGGGGGCGAAGGCTACGGACCAAACCGGCAGGCCGGGGCCTTCCAGTGTGTGCAGCAAGCGCGCTGTCTCCACGCCCCAGATCGTCACATTCCCGCCGAGCGATGCCACGGCCAGGCGCACGCCTGAGGCATCAAGGCTGAGGGCGACGATGGGCCGGGTACCCGCTTCCACTTCGCGTATGGCGCCATTGGGGGTGATCAGGCGCAGCGCGCCATCCACGCCGCCAGCGGCGAGGCCGCCATCAGGCAGGGCAACAAGGGCGTTTAGCGGCAGGCCGGCTTCGGCGATGATCTGGTTGCTGCCATTGGTGGCCCAAAGGCGGATGGTGCCGTCAAACCCCGCGCTGACCAGCGCGCCATCGGGGCGGAAGGCGACCGCGTTCACATTGCCGCGATGGCCTTCCAGGATTTGCGCGCTGCCATCGGCGAGATTCCAAAGCCGCACCGAGCCATCCCATGCGGCCGAGGCCAGAAAGCCGTCGCGCGCGGCGAGGGACGCGATCTGCCCCGTATGCCCTTCCAGGATTTGCGTGGGCGCTGCGCCAAGCCCAGGCGCCCAAAGCGCGATGCGCCCGCCTTCTCCGGCGCTGGCGATGCGTCCATCGGGCAAAAGCACCAGCGCATTGACGCTGCCGCGATGCCAGCGCGCGACGGCGCGTGCCTGGCCGGCGCGGGCATCCCATAGGATAACGGCATGATCAAAACTGGCGGAGACAATGTGCTGCCCATCGGGTAGGGGCAAAACGGCGCGCACCGGCCCGCCATGGCCTGACAAATCCTGCGCCAGCGCGGGCGCAGCAAGCAGCAAGAACACCCAGAAGAAGCGCCGCATCACATCACCACGCCGCCGCTGACATGGATGGATTGGCCGGTGATGTAGCCCGCGCCGGGGGAGGCAAGAAAGGCGATGGTGGCCGCCACATCATCGGGCGTGCCAAGGCGCTTCAGTGGGATGCGTGCGGTGATTTCCTCCCATTGCGCTGCGGAAAGCGCGGCATGGGCGCCGGGGTCTTTGCGCGTATAGCCAGGCACCACCGCATTCACCGTGACCTTCGGCGCCCATTCAATGGCGAGTGCGCGCACCAGCGCTTCCACCGCGGCCTTGGCGGCGGCTGAGGCCGGGAAGGTGGTGACATCATTGCGGAACAGGTGCGCGACGAAGGAAGAAACCGCAATCAGGCGCGGGTCTTGCCCCGCCGCCAGATGCGGTGCGGCGGCGCGGGCCAGGCGGAGGAAGCTGAAGGTGATGGCCTCATGGCTTTTGGCAAAGCCTGCATCGGTCAGGGCGCTGATTTGGGTGCGGTCAGCAAAGCCGGCATTGGCTACCAGCACATCCAAGCCGCCAAGCGCGGTGATGGTCTCCGCGATCAGTTGCGCCGGGGCGTCGGCTTCGGTGAAATCGCCGAAGGCTTCCGCGACTTCCGCGCCTTTCTCGCGCGCCGCCGCCGCCACACGCGCCAGGGCTTCGCGATTGCCGCGCGTGTGCAGCATCAGCGCCACGCTGGGGGCGGCGAAGGCGCGGGCCGTCGCCGCGCCAATGCCACTCGCTGCCCCGGTGATGAGAATGCGTCTTGCCGCCATGATCCCGCCCTTGTCTTGTTCCGCGCAGGATAAGCCAGCGCGGCGCCATTGCCAGCCCCGTCCGCCCGCCCCATCCTGACGCCAGATCAGCCAAGTAAGGGAATGCCACATGACACTCACCGTCCTTGAACCCGAAGGGCTCTATCCCGATACGGATTTGGAACAGCGCATCATGGGGCCATCAGTGCGCATCCTGCAGGGGCCGTGCAAAACCTCGCTCGCGGAATTGCCCGATGAGCTTTGCCAGCAGGCGGAAGGGCTGATGACGCTGCGCATGGCCGTGCCGGCGGATCAGATTGCGCGTTTCCCGAAGTTGAAGGTCGTGATCCGCATGGGCGTGGGGTATGACCGGGTGGATCGCGCGGCTTGCGCGGCGCGCGGCATCAAGGTGTGCAATGTGCCGGATTACGGCACGCAGGAAGTGGCGGAATTCGCCGTGCTGATGGCGCTTGGGTTAAGGCGCGGTTTGACGCTGTATCATGATACGCAGCGCGGCCCGACGCCCGCGAAATGGGCGGTCATGCCTCATCCGGCGGTGCGCCGGCAGGAAGTGCAAACCTTCGGTATTCTGGGCCTGGGGCGCATTGGCACGGCGGCGGCCTTGCGCGCCAAGGCGCTTGGCTATCGCGTGGTGTTTTATGACCCCGCTTTGCCCAATGGGTCAGACCGCGCCATTGGTGTCACGCGCTGCCGCACGATGGATGAAATGCTGGCGCAGGCGGATGTGCTTTCCATCCATTGTCCGCTGACGCGCAAAACCCGCGGCTTGATTGGGGAGCGTGAATTGCGGCTGCTGCCGAAGGACGCCGTGGTGGTGAATACGGCGCGCGGCCCGATTCTGGATATTGATGCATTGGAGCGTGTGTTGCGCGATGGGCATGTCGCGGCGGCGGGGCTTGATGTGATCCCGGTGGAACCGCCGGTCGAACCCGTGCCATCTCTGCTGCAAGCCTATCGCAACAAGGAAGAATGGCTCACGGGGCGCTTGATCATCACGCCGCATATCGCCTTCCATACGCCGCAAGCCTGGGATGATATCCGCCTGAAAAGCGCCGAGACCATGCGTGATGTGCTGGTGGAGGGGTTGAACACCAATGTCATCCCGCCCGAGTCTGATTGATCGGGTGGGCTGATTTATCCAGCATGGCGCGTTATATAGGCGGAAAGACAATTGGGAGTTTCCGATGAATAGACGCACCATGCTGGCAGCGCCCTTGGCTGTGCCGCTGCTAGTAGCCTCTGTGGCCCAAGCGCAGACCGCGCTGGTGACGGAAGAATTCATGATTCCGTCAGGCGATACCGGGATTGAGCTTTTCCTGCGCAACAAGCGCCCGGAAAACTTGAACGCCTTCACCCCCGCGCGGACAGTGCTGTTTGTGCATGGCGCGACCTATCCGGCGCATACGGCGTTTGACCTGCCGCTCGGTGGCCTTTCCTGGATGGATTACATCGCGGGGCAGGGGTTTGATGTTTGGTGCCTGGATATTCGCGGCTATGGCCGCAGCACGCGCCCCCCGGAAATGAGCCAACCGCCCGAAGCCAATCCCCCCATCGTGCGCGGTGATACGGCGGTGAAGGATATTGCCACGGCGGCGACTTTCATCCGTGAAAGGCGGAACGTCGCGAAGCTGGTGCATATCGGTTGGTCCTGGGGCAGCACGCTGATGGGCCGCTTCGCGGCTGATAACCCGGCGCTGGTGGAGCGTTTGGTGCTGTTCGCGCCGCCTTGGTTGCGTGATGGGCCAAGCCTTGCCGGTGGCGCCGCAACTGCGACGCTGGGCGCCTATCGCACCGTGACGCAGGCTCAGGCACGGGAACGCTGGATGACGGGTGTGCCGGAAGGCAAGCGCGCTGGCCTTATTCCGCCTGGCTGGTTTGAACATTGGGCGGGCGTAACATGGGCGACCGATCCGGAAGGCATGCGCCGCAACCCGCAAAGCCTGCGCGCCCCCAATGGCGTGCTGCTGGATAGCCGCGAATATGCCCAGGCTGGCCGGCCCTATTGGGACCCGGCCAAGGTCACCGCGCCAACGCTGCTGGTGGTCGCGGAATGGGACCGCGATACGCCGCCCAGCATGGCCATGGCCATCTTCCCGCTGCTGACCAATAGCCCCGGCAAGCGCCTAGTGGTGCTGGGGGAAGGCACGCATACCATTCTGATGGAACGCAATCGCGGCGCGCTATTCCAGGCGGTGCAGGGCTTCCTGGCGGAAGTATCTGCCTGACGCCGCGTTTTGCCCTGCGCCGTGCTAAATCCTGCCCAAACGAATCGGAGACCGCCTTCCATGTCCAAACCCGCCCCCTCGCCCGGCCTGGTTGTTGACCGCAACCTGGCGCTTGAATTGGTGCGCGTGACAGAAGCCGCGGCACTCGCCGCTTCTCGCTGGATTGGCCGAGGCGACAAGAACGCCGCCGATGGTGCTGCTGTGGAAGCCATGCGCAAGGCCTTCGATACGGTCGCCATCACCGGCACGGTGGTGATCGGCGAAGGCGAGATGGATGAGGCGCCGATGCTTTATATCGGCGAAAAGGTCGGGCTTTACGCCAAGGCCGGCGGCGGGCCGGAAGTGGATATTGCGGTGGACCCGCTGGAGGGAACCTCCATCACCGCCAAGGGCGGGCCGAATGCGATTGCGACTGTGGCGCTCGCGGAAAAGGGCGGCTTTTTACACGCGCCAGATATTTACATGGACAAGCTCGCGGTCGGGCCTGGTCTGCCGGAAGGCATTGTGGATCTGGATGCGAAGCCTGAGGAAAACCTCCGCGAATTGGCGCGCGCCAAGAAATGCGAGATTGGCGATTTGATGGTCTGCACTTTGGATCGTGACCGGCATAAGGAAATGATCCGCGCCTGCCGCGCGGCCGGCGCGCGCATCATGCTGCTGGGCGATGGTGATGTTTCGGGCGTTATTGCCGTCAGCCAGCCGGAAGCGGGCGTGGATATCTATATGGGCTCGGGCGGCGCACCTGAAGGTGTGCTGGCGGCGGCGGCGTTGCGCTGCATTGGCGGGCAAATGCAGGGCCGGCTGATGTTTGAGAATGAGGAACAGGTTGCGCGTGCGCTGTCCATGCGCATCACCGATCCCCACCGCAAATACAGTGTGGAGGAAATGGCCAAGGGCGATGTGATGTTCGCGGCCACGGGTGTGACTAGCGGCGCCATGCTGCGCGGTGTGCGGCGTTTTGCTGGTGGAGCTTATACGCATTCCATCGTCATGCGGTCCAAATCCGGCACGGTGCGCTATGTGGAAGGGCATCATAATTTCGCGCGCAAGCCCAGCGCCTTCATCGCTTGATCAGGGCGCGCGTATTTCATGGATGATGGCGCGCTGACAGGACCCGTATTGGGTGTCACGCGCAGCCTGACAGGGCGAAGCTGGCAATGGCGCGCAGGCGATGCGCGCATCGGCCTTGGTATCGCGCAACGGCTTGAATTGCCGGAGATGCTGGGCCGGTTATTGGCCGCGCGCGGCATTGGCCTGGACGATGCGGCGGATTTTCTGGAACCGAAGCTGCGCGCCCTGATGCCGGACCCATCGCGGCTGGCGGATATGGAAGCGGCGGCGGATCGCATCGCGGTTGCGGTGCGCAGCGGTGAGCATGTCGCGGTATTCGGTGATTATGATGTGGATGGCGCCTGCGCCGGCGCGCTGATGACGCGGTTTCTGCGTGATCTTGGCTGCCAAGTGACACCTTACGTGCCGGATCGCATCAAGGAAGGTTATGGGCCGAATGCGCCGGCGATTGCGGCACTTTGTAATGGCGGCGCATCGCTGATCATTTGCGTGGATTGCGGCATTGCGGCGGGTGTCGCTTTGGCGGCGGCGGAAGGCCGCGCTGATGTTGTTGTGCTGGATCATCACAAGGCGGAAGGCGCGCTGCCGGCGGTGCTGGCCGTGGTCAATCCCAATCGGCTGGATTGCACATCTGGGTTGAAACATATCTGCGCCGCTGCGGTCGCGTTTCTGGCAGCAACGGCGAGCCTTCGTGTGCTGCGCCGCGCTAGTTGGTTCACGCGGCGTAAAGAGCCTGATTTGCTTGCGCTGCTGGATATTGTCGCACTCGCGACCGTGTGTGATGTCATGCCGCTTACGGGGTTCAATCGCGCCTTGGTCACGCAAGGCTTGAAGGTACTGGGCAAGCGCGAGCGGATTGGCCTGGCCGCGCTTCTGGATGTGGCGGGGCAGAAGGATATGCCAAGCGCGCATACACTTGGCTTCATGCTTGGACCGCGCATCAATGCGTCTGGCCGCATTGCGGAAGCTGATCTTGGCCTGCGGTTATTGCTGTCAGAAGACGCGATTGAAGCGCGCGCCATGGCGGAAAAACTGGATGAGGTGAATAAGCGCCGGCAGGAAGTGGAAGGCGATATGCTGGGCACGGCGATGGCGATGGCGGAAGCGCAGGTCAAGGCGGGCCATGCGGTGCTGCTGATTGCGGCAGAGGGTTGGCACCCCGGCGTGGTTGGTATTGTCGCAGGCCGCGTCAAGGAAAAATTCAATCGCCCCGCCTGTGTTGCAGGCATTACGGCTGGCATTGCCAAGGGATCGGGCAGATCCGTCACGGGCATTGATCTCGGTACTGCGATCATCGCCGCGCGAGAGATGGGCTTGCTTGAGACTGGCGGCGGGCATCCCATGGCGGCGGGGTTTTCCTATAATGCCGCGAAAGGCGAAGCCTTCCACGCCTTTTTGGAAGAACGGCTTGCCCATGCCGCGCGGCTGCCAAGTGCGGCGGATTTATTGGTGGAAGGTGCGCTGACGGTCGCCGCCGCCACCATAGCCTTGGCCAAGGATATCACGCGCCTGGCGCCCTTTGGCGCTGGCAATGAAGAACCCATCTTCGCCCTGTCCCGCGCACGTGTGGTGAAGGCGGATCGGATCGGCAAGGAAGGCGCGACCATTCGCGCCTTTGTAGAAGGCGAAGGCGGTGGGCGGCTGAAAACAATCTGCTTCCGCGCCAAGGATGGACCATTGGCCGAGGCGTTGCTCTCACCCGATCGCACACCCTTGCATTTATGCGGGCATTTGCGCGCGGAAGCCTGGAATGGTGATGTCAGCGTGGGCTTTCAGATTGTGGATGCGGCGCGGGTATAAACCTTAATTTGGTCGCGTTTTCCGAGCCGCCAAGTGATGCCACTTGGCTTGAAAACGCTCCAGTGATCTTCAATGCTGCGGCCAGGCAATGGGCGGCAGGCGCGTCAGTGGTATCTGCGCCGCGCTCACCACGCCATTTTGCAGCGCGATGGGAATTTCCGCGACCGGCGGGCCGCCATCTTGGGGCCGGCGCGTGAGCAGCGCGACGGCGAATTTCGTACCATCCAGAGCGCGCCGCTGAATAAGGCCAGACCGCGCCAAGGAATCGAGTGCTGCATTGGGATTGGTCACGGAAAGCGTCCCGCCCAAGGCGGGTTGCAAGGCAGGGTCGAGCCGCGCGGAAAGCCTGAGCGCGGCATCCAATTCCCCCCAGGCCAGGCGCAATTGGCGCACATCCAGCTTGCCTTCTGAAGCGCGCCAGGCATCCAATTGCTCACGCAGGCTCGGCAGGGGCAGCACGCTGCCGTAAAGCGCGCCGTCGAATTCAAGCTTGGCGAGCTTCGGGCCAAGGCCGGCCAGGGCCGGGGCCTGAAGCCAGGCTGGCGGTAGGGAAGCGTCTTCAGCCGCGAATTGCAGCGTCAGCGCCGCTTCGGCCGAGCGCGTCCAATTCGCATCCATGCCAAGCCGCTGCACGTTCAGCACGCCATCGGGGGTTTGCGCCACCACGCCCTGCAGCAGCGCATTGGCCCGGCGCGGCGGCTGGCCCATTTCAAGCGGCAGCAACGCCTGGAAACTGGTCGCGGTGAAGGGGATTTGTGTGGCGCCGATGCGCAGCGCCTGTTGGCCTGTCGCTTCCAGGCGCAGCGAACCGGGCAGGGGAAGCGGGGTCGTCAGCGTCAGCGCCTCAGCCGCCCAGCCTAGGCCCTGGCCGGAGGTCTCATCACCTGGGCTTGCGATGGAAAGGCGCGGGATGGAAAGCCGCGCCGCGAAGGGCCAGCCGCCGCGTTCTGGGGTTTCGTGGCGAATGCTCCAGCCCTGAGCGCGGTGCTTGATCGCCCAATCGCTGAAGCCTTCTGCCAGCGCGCCGGTGCTCCAGCGCCAGAGCAGGCTTTGGCCGGCCACCAGCGCGGCCAGCAAGACCAGCGCGCCAAACAGGAAACGCCCAAGCAAGGGCGAGCGCTGGGGGTTGGATGGCTTGGCGTTCATGCTGCGCGCCGATATAGCGGGAATTGAATGCGCCCGCCATGACAACCGATATCGCACCACTCCTGGCCCCGGATGGGGATTTTTATGTCTTTGCCTATGGATCGCTGATCTGGCGGCCAGGCTTTGACCATGCCGCGCGTCATCCGGCGCTACTGCGCGGCTTTCACCGGCGCTTTTGCCTATGGAGCCACCGTTATCGCGGCACGCCGGAACGCCCAGGGCTGGTTTTGGGGTTGGATCGCGGCGGCGCCTGCCGGGGCGCCGTGTTTCGTGTGCCGGGGCGCGCGGCGGCGGAAACCCTGGCCTATCTGGATGCGCGCGAATTGCCCGATGGCGGAGAGGTTGTGTATCGCCGCCAGCTATTGCCGCTGACACTGTTGGATAATGGCCAGCGCGTGCCAGCGATTGCTTATGTCGCGAACCGGGCGTGCCGGCTTTATTGCGGCAAGCAGCCGGTGGAAATTCTGGCACGCGCGATTGATGCGGGCCATGGGCAGATGGGGTCGAACCGGGATTATTTCTTTAATACGCTCGATCATTTGGACGAGATGGGCGTGCGGGATCGCGGGCTAGAGGCCATTGCGGCATTGGTTGGGCGGTGATGGCGACTATGGCGCGATCCCGAAAAAAGGATCACGCTACGGCCAGATTGGATAAGGACAGGATCATGGCCTTGCAACGCATGGTGCTTGAAATTGGCATGGGCACCGATATTCGCGGCGCGGATTACACCAAGGCAGCGGTGCGCGCGCTTCGCGATGCGCTTTGGCATAATTCGCTCACCATCGGTGTAGCCGTTGGCCAGGATGTTGATGCCATGCAGGTTGAAGTGCTGATCGGCGTGCCAAAGCCCGATTTGGTGGATAAGGACCAGGTGCTGGCCATTCTGCCACACGGCAGCGGCACGGTGACGCTGGTGGAAGGTGGCCTCGAAATCCCGAATGATGAGGGCACCAACAGCACCGTCATTGCCAATTGCTGCGCCATTGTGCGGCTGGATGTGTGAGGGAGACCGACAATGGCCTTGAAGCGCATCATCCTTGAAATGGGCAGCGGCAATGATTTGCATGGCGGGGATTACACCAAGGCCGCTTTGCGCGCGGTGCAGGATGCCTTGCATCATTCTTCGCTCGCTTTCGTTCGCACGCTGGGGCTTGATATCAAGACCATGCAGGTGGAAGTGACTATCGGCGTGCAGCAGCCCGATAAGGTGGATATCGAAGCGGTGCGCAAATCCCTGCCTTACGGCGTGGTGACAGCGCGCGCGGTGAAGGGTGGCTTGGATGTTCCGGAAGAAGGCGCGCATGACAAGGCAGTGATTGCCTCGGCCGCCATTGCGGTGCGCTTTGATCTGCCGTGAGGCAGCTTTCAATACATGCGGCAGGATAAGATGGAAAACGCCAAAAAATCGCCCCTCGGCATTTATAATGAGCATTTGCAGCGGGGCGAGCTTGCCTATCAATTCAGCCCGAGCGTCGGCAAACCCGTGTTCTATCCGCGCAT
>JBILPX010000224.1:0-5592 GCA_044373565.1 Roseomonas sp. | reverse complement strand
TGCTGACCCCCAACCTGCCAGAGGCCGAGGCGCTGTGTGGCTTTGACATTGCCGATGTCGGCGCCATGCATCAGGCGGCCAAGGCGCTGCTGGCGCTTGGCCCCAAGGCTGTGCTGCTGAAGGGCGGGCATTTGCCGGGCGATGAGGTGGTGGATTTGCTCGCCACCGGGACGCGGATGGAAGTGTTTCGCGACCAGCGCATCCAGACCCGGCACACCCATGGTACCGGCTGCACCTTGGCGAGTGCGGTGGCGGCTGGGCTGGCGCAGGGGATGTCGCTCAGGGATTCCGTGATTCGTGCCCGGGCCTATGTGCGCGCGGCGATTGCGGCTGCGCCGGGTTTTGGCGCCGGGCATGGGCCGCTTAACCACGCCGTGACCTGCGATCCTGGAGTTTTGCGCTGAAATCTGGCCCATCAGCGGCAATCTTCAGTATTTGTTAATCTTTTCCGGCGCAATTTGGGACCATGGCTATCAATATGAGTGCCACCCTCATGGCGGGTTTATTTGGCCAACAAGGTCAGAATTCGCTGATGCTCCCCTACGGAAACGCTTCCCCTGCGGCAAGCGCCGGGGAAGCTGTTGTCGCCTTCCGCCGTGTCACCAAAGCCGGTGAGGAAGAAAAGGGCCTTGTCCGCGAAAAGAAAGACCCCATCACGCTGACGACTTTGGCGCAGTTTCGCCAAGCCCTGGATGCTGCGCCTAATATTGATAAGGCGCTTTCTGACCCGCGCGTATTGAAGGTGTTGATGCCCGCCCTTGGACTGCCGGATCAGGTGGGCAATCCGGGCCTGGTGAAGCGGGCGCTGTTGTCTGACCCCAAGGACACCAAGGGGGTTGCGGCGCAGCTTGGCACCACCTGGAAGAATGCCGCCACCACGCTTAATCTGAAGGCGACCACCACGCCCAAGACCGTGGCCTTTGAAGGGCTGACCGACAAGGAAACTACAGCGGTTGCCGGGCAATTGCGCTTGGGTGAGTCAGTATTGACGGCGCCGGCAAGCAAGGCAGTCACCCCAAAAGTCCGGGCATATGATGGCTTGCCGGATAAGGTCACGGCAGCGCTTTTTGCCCAATTGCGGCCAGGTGAAAACGCCACGATGGACCGTGCCAAGCGCGAGATGGAAAATACGGCGGCCCTGACTGCTGTCACCATCCGCCGGGCTGAACTACCCTCTGCCGATGTGCCGGTGATCGCGAAGGATGCGCTACGACAAATAGCGGCCGTGATGCGCAACGGGTCCTTTGACTCAGCTATTTCTATTGTGGATCAGACGCTGACTGCACTTGATGGCGCTTCTGGCCTGACCGCGCAGGAATTGCGCCAAGGGCGGGTGGCGCTGATGGAAAGCGGTCTTGCCCTGGAACAGATCCGCCGCGACCCCTTTGCTGTTGCCAAGCGGCTTGAAAAGCTTGTCGGACTGGATGCGCCCACCGATCCGGTTTGGGCCCCGGCTTATAAAGCCTCGTTTGATGCCTTCCATAAGGAAGGTGTTGATAAAAACTTGAATTTCTCGCTGGAAGTGGCCGCCGCCATGGGCCAGCGGATGCGTGACGGGTCCAAAAACGCCATCGAGATGGACCTGGCCAAAACCTATATTGACCGGACCCAGAATATCCTCATCACGCGGGATGGTAGACCGACGAAAACGCCGATCGAAGGCGTGCCCATCACACGCATCACTCAGACGGAAGCAACCAAGCTTCTGGAGACGGTGAAAAGCATTGCGCCGCCTATTCTGCCTCGCGCTCAGCTTGAGGTCACTTATGCTGCTGCGGCGGCGTTGAGTGCAATCAAGCTAGGGGAATCGCCGCCAGCTGGCATCGCCACTGATGCGCGAACCGCCCTGAAGGAAATGGCAGTGCTCGTGCGCGCTGGGTCGTTCAATGCCGCGATACAGCGTTTGGATGATGCGGCTCTCGCGCTTGATCAGGATACCAGCCTGCCATCCATCATGAAGCGCGATGGCAAGGCCGCCCTGCTGCAAGCCGGGATGTCGCTGGAACAAGTGCGGCGAAATGCAGCTGGTGTCGCCGAGCGTGCCGAGAGGCTGGCCGCGCTTGAAACGCCGCAACAGGCAGCATGGTCACAAAGTTTCCAGATCAGGCTTGAGAGTTTCCACAAGGATGGCATTGACGGCAATGTCAATTTCGCCCTGGAAGTTTCAGCGGCCATGGCCAAACGCATGCTTGATCAGGCGGCCACATTGGACGAACAGCTTCAAGGGCAATCGCTGGCCACGCGTTCACAGCAGGTGCTGAATGGCCGTGATGGCAAGCCGCTTTCAACTGCCGGCGGCAACCAGCAGTCACGCATCCTGCCTTCCGATCCCGGCAAGATTGTGGATGCGATGAAGCGAGGACTGCGCCTGGGCAGTCTTTCTGATCCGAAGATGCTTGAGATCTTGACCAATGGGTTCACCAAATATGAGTATCGTACAGCGCTGAGCACCGCCAACCCAGGCATGGCGAATGCCGTCTATTTCAGTGAAAACGCCAAGACCGTGAAGACTCCCTATGATATTCTTGGGAATGGCCCGATGCGCCGTGTGGTGCTTGGCGCGCTTGGCCTGCCGGATCAGATTGCCATTCAGCCGGTTGAGACTCAGGCGCGCGCTATCATGGCGAAGCTCAAGATCGCTGATTTGCAGGACCCGGTTAAGGTGCGCGCCATTGCTGAGCGTTACCTGATGGCAGAAGCAGACAAGGCCGCCGCCGGCGCTAGTGCTGGTACGGATCCTTTCTCGACGATAACAAGCCTTTCCATCAAGGTCTGAGAGCATGTTTGCGGTGCCGTCGCCGGCATTCTATCTGCTTCCAGCATGAAGCTTCCCTTTTTCCTGGTTGACGCCTTCACCACCCGCCCCTTCGCGGGCAATCCGGCCGCCGTGGTGCCACTTGAAGCGCCGCTTGCTGATGGCGTGATGCAGGCCATGGCTGCCGAGCATAATCTCTCAGAGACCGCCTTCGTCATGCGCGAAGGCGCTGGCTGGCGGCTCCGTTGGTTCACGCCGAAGGCCGAGGTTGAACTGTGCGGCCACGCGACGCTCGCGACCGCCTTTGTGCTGGCCCGCGAATTGAACCAGGTGCCGCCCTTCACCTTCCATACGCTGTCCGGCCCCTTGGTGGTGGAAGCGGATGGCCCGCGCTTTATTTTGGATTTTCCGGCGCGGCTTTCAGAACCAGCCACACCGCCGGATGGCCTTGCCGCAGCATTGGGTGCCACGCCACGTGAAGTGCATCACGCGCGCGATTGGATTTGCGTTATGGAAAGCCCAGAACAGGTTGCGGCGCTGACGCCCGACCATGCCGCGCTGGCCGCACTTCCGGGGGGCGAACGCGTGATTGTGACGGCCGCGGGCGGGGAGGAGGTGGATATCACGTCCCGCTTTTTCGCCGTGAAGGTTGGTGTGCCGGAAGACCCGGTGACGGGCACCGCGCATGTGCAGCTGGTGCCCTTCTGGGCCGCGCGGCTGGGGCGCAAATCCTTGGTATGCCGGCAGGCGAGTGCGCGTGGCGGCACCCTATGGTGTGAATGGCGCGGTGATCGGGTGCGCATGACGGGCGATGCCGTGCTTTACGCCAAGGGCGAAATCCATCTGCCGGATGCGATTTAGCCCTTGGCTTTTTGGCGTTACTTTTTTCGCAGACCAGGGTTTAACCCCCAATCTCCCCGCCATCCTTCTTCACAATGGCAATCACGGCAGGCCGCGGTGGCACGCCTTCGGCGAAATCCGGCCAGCGCGTGGAGGGCCGTTCAAAGGTGGAACCTGAATCCTCACCCGGATGTTGGATCGCCAAGAAGATCGTCTTGTTGTCCGGCGTGAAGCAGGGGCCGCAAACTTCTGCCCCTGTTGGCGCCTGGTAGAAAAGCCGTGTCAGTGCGCGCCCATGGCCGGACGTATCGGCGGCATAAAGCGCATCCGCAACACCTGCGGCGGAAGGTGCGCCATCGGTCGCGATCCAGATGCGCCCCTTGCTGTCGAAGGCGCAATTATCGGGGCAGGAAAGCCAGCCGCGATCCGATATCGCGCGATGATAGCGCGTGCCGGCATCAATCCCCGGCGCGCCTGCCATCAGGAAAAGCCCCCAGCGCATTTCACGCGCGGCGTGATCAACCTGTGGCGTGCCGGCGCCGGGCGGGGTTATCTCCACCACATGGCCATGCTGATTATTGGCGCGCGGATTGGCGGCATTGAGCTGATCCGCGCGGCGATTGCTGTTATTCGTCAGCAGCACATAAACGCGGCCGGTGGCGGGGTTTGGTTCCACATCCTCTGGCCGGTCCATGGGCGTGGCACCCAAAAGGCTGGCGGCCTGGCGGGTATGGATCAGCACATCCGCTTGGGATTGGAAGCCATTGGCCGGCGTCAGCGGCCCTTGGCCTTGCACCAGATCAAGCCATTCCACCTTGCCATCATCATGGAATTTGGCGACCGAAAGCACGCCTTCATCCAACAGATCGCGATTGGCCGCGCGATCAGTGGGATTCCAGGGACGCGCGGTGACGAAGCGATAGACGAAATCAAACCGCTCATCATCGCCCATATAGATCACCACGCGGCCATCGGCATTGATGGCGTGATGGCAGCCTTCATGCTTGAAGCGGCCAAGCGCCGTGCGCTTTACCGGCACCGCGTTAGGATCATAGGGATCGATTTCGACAATCCAGCCAAAGCGGAACGCCTCATTCGGTTCCTTTTCCACATTGAAACGATCAATGTGATTGGGCCAGGAATAGGAAGCCTGGTTGCGGATGCCATAGCGGCGGAAGCTTTCGGCATGCGGGGTCTTCGCGATATCGCCACCGAAATAGAGGTTGAAATTTTCCTCAGCCGTCGTCACCGTGCCCCAAGGCGTATTCCCGCCGGCGCAATTATTCAGCGTGCCGAGCACCAATCGCCCGGTGGGGTCGGCCTTGGTCTTCAGCAGATCATGCCCGGCGGCGGGGCCGGAAATCTGCATCGGGGTCGCGGCGGTGATGCGGCGATTGAAGCGGCTTTCCTTGGCATAGCCCCAGCGACCATTTTCCTTGCGGATTTCCACCACTGCAAGCCCATGGGCCATGATCTCGGCCTGGGCCTGTTCGGCATTGACGCGCTGGCGAGAAGCGCTGCCGCTGCCAAGCCCGCCCCACATCAGCCCGGGATTGGTGTATTCGTGGTTGACGACCAGCAGCCCGTGATCACTGCCCTTGCTGCCCAGCGGCAGGGGCAAGAAATCAAGGTAGTCATTATTGTAGCCGAATTGCGCGGCCTGCGCGGCAGGCGTGGTCTTGCCCGCTTCGAAAGCCGGCGCACCCGGCAGCATGGGATCACCCCAGCGGATGACGGTTTGTACTTCATAGCCTTCGGCCACGGATTCACGCTGCGCCAGGGCGCGGGCGGGTTCGCTGAAGGTCAGGGTGGAAGGTCCACCTGAAACCGGCACGGAAGATTGCGCGGCGGCATCGCGCGGCAGGCCGGCGGAAAGGGCGGTCAAGGCAGCGGCGGAGCCCAGCAGGGCGCGGCGGCCATAGCGTTGCTCAATAATTTCGCCGATCGGTGAATTGGGCGCGGGGTTGCTGCCGATATTCTCGCAATCGTCAAAGGCT
>JBILPX010000222.1:0-5642 GCA_044373565.1 Roseomonas sp. | reverse complement strand
TGCCTTCCGTGATGCAGATAATCAGCGGCACTTCCGCATCAATCGCTTCCAGAATGGCATCCGCGGCGAAGGGCGGCGGCACATAGATCACGGACGCATTGGCGCCGGTCTTGGCCATGCATTCGGCCACGGTATCGAAAACCGGCAGGCCGATATGGGTGGTGCCGCCCTTGCCGGGCGTGACGCCGCCAACATAGGTGGAGCCATAGGCGATGCCCTGCTCGGCATGGAAGGTGCCCTGCGCCCCAGTGAAGCCCTGGGTCATCACGCGGGTATTGGCGTCAACAAGAACAGCCATGGTTCAGGCCCCCTTCACAGCAGCGACAACTTTCTTCGCCGCATCGGCAAGATTATCGGCAGCAATAATGGCAAGCCCACTATCAGCGAGGATCTTCTTGCCCAAATCCACATTGGTGCCTTCAAGCCGCACCACCAAAGGCACTTTTAGCGACAGCGTCTTGGTCGCTTCCACAATGCCCGTTGCGATCATGTCGCATTTCGCAATGCCGCCGAAGATATTGACCAGTATGGCCTTCACGTTGGAATCGGACGTGATGATGCGAAACGCCTCAGTTACGCGCGCCGCGGTAGCCGTGCCACCCACATCCAGGAAGTTCGCCGGGCTTGAACCATAAAGCTTGATGATATCCATCGTCGCCATGGCCAGGCCAGCGCCATTCACCATGCAGCCAATCTCACCATCCAAAGCCACATAATTCAGGTCATTATTGACCGCGTCGAGTTCTTTCGGATCCATTTCCGTATCATCGCGCAGCGCTTCCAGATCCTTGTGGCGGAACAGGGCGCTGTCATCGAAGGATACCTTGGCGTCGAGGGCGACAATCTCACCCGCGCCGGTCACGACCAGCGGGTTGATCTCCACAATCGCGCAGTCAAGTTCAACAAAGGCGCCATAAAGCGCCAGCACAAACTTGGTAAAGGACGCCACCTGCTTGCCGGTCAACCCCAGCCCGAAGGCGAGCTTGCGCGCATGAAAGCCTGAGACGCCCGAAGCCGGGTCAATCGCGACCTTCAGGATTTTCTCGGGATGGTTTTCCGCGACTTCTTCAATTTCCATCCCGCCTTCGGTGGACGCCATGATGGTCAGGCGCGATGTCGCGCGGTCCACCAACAGGCCCAGATACAATTCGCGGGCGATATCGCAGCCATCTTCAACATAAACGCGGGATACCAGCTTGCCGGCGGGGCCGGTCTGCTTCGTCACCAGCGTCTTGCCGACCATGGCATCAGCGGCGGCCTTCACATCGGCGACCGACTTCACAACACGCACGCCGCCCTTGCCATTCGGGTCTTCCATGAAGCGGCCCGCGCCGCGGCCACCCGCGTGGATTTGCGATTTCACCACATAGACCGGGCCAGGGAGCTTCGCCGCGGCGGCGGCGGCTTCCTCAGCATTCCAGGCGACATGGCCTTCAAGTACCGCAACGCCATAGCGGCGCAGCAGCTCCTTCGCCTGATACTCATGGATATTCATGCAGGAAGCTCCGGTAAAAAATGCGGAAAGGGCCGGGCTTGTTGCCCGGCCCCTTTAGGGATCAGCCAACCAACTTGCGTGACGCTTCGATCAATTCCTGCACCGCAGCGCAGCTTTTATCGAAAGCGGCTTGTTCAGCCGGGTTCAGCTCAATTTCGACGATACGTTCAATGCCGCCCGCGCCAATCACGACAGGCACGCCGACATAAAGATCCTTGATGCCATATTGGCCGGTGAGCCAGGCGGCGCAGGGCAACACGCGCTTCTTGTCCTTCAGGTAGCTTTCCGCCATGGCGATGGCGGAAGCCGCCGGCGCATAGAAGGCGCTGCCGCGTTCCAGAAGCTTCACGATTTCGCCGCCGCCATTGGCGGTGCGCGCCACGATGGCGTCGATCTTTTCCTGCGTGGTCCAGCCCATCTTGATCAGATCAGGTACGGGAATGCCGGCCACCGTGGAATAACGCGTCAGCGGCACCATGGTATCGCCATGCCCGCCCAACACGAAGGCGGTGACATCTTCCACCGAAACATTGAATTCATGCGCCAGGAACAGCCGGAAGCGCGATGAATCCAGCACGCCCGCCATGCCGACAACCTTATTATGCGGCAGGCCGGATTTTTCGCGCATCACCCACACCATCGCATCCAGCGGGTTGGTGATGACGATCACAAAGGCGTTCGGGCAATGCGCCTTAATGCCTTCCGCCACTTGCGCGATCACGCCGGCATTCTTCGCCACCAGATCATCGCGGCTCATGCCCGGCATGCGCGGGAAGCCAGCGGTGACGATCACCACATCGGAACCGGCAATGGCGGCATAATCGCCCGTGCCGACCATGTGCGAATCAAACCCATCCACAGGGCCGGATTGCATGAGGTCCAGCGCCTTGCCCGCGGCGACACCGGGGAAGACATCGAACATCACGACGTCGCCAAGTTCCTTGAGACCAATGAGGTGAGCCAAAGTGCCGCCGATGTTACCGGCGCCGACCAAAGCAATTTTATTGCGGGCCATGTCGCTTCCTTAAACCTTATCTGGAAAACGCCCGTTTCCTAGCCCCGAAGTCCCCGCCCGGCAAGGCGCCCCCTGCCTATGCCGGCCTTTCAGCCCGCCAGATGCGGCAGGGCCAGGTATTCCTGGCTTTGCATTTCGGTCAGCCGAGAGGCTGTGCGCTCAAACATCGCCGCATTGGTGCCGCGTTCATAAAGCTGATCGGGGGTGGAAGCCGCACTCGCCACCAGCTTGCAGCGGTGTTCGTAAAGCGTGTCGATGCAAGTGATGAAGCGCCGCGCCTTGTCGAAATTCTCCGGCCCCAGGCGGGGGATGTCATCCACCACCAGGCTATGGAAGGCCTGGGCAATGGCCAAGTAATCCGCCGGGCCCAATGGCTTGCCGCAAAGCTGGTTGAAGTCGAACCGCGCCACGCCGCGGGCGGCTTCCGGCACCTCAATCACGCGGCCGAGCAAGGGAAGCTCCGTGGGCGCCCCCTGCGCCTGGCCGGTAAGCTCCGCGAAAGCGGCATCCAAGGCGGCTTCCGCCCTGCCATCGGCGGGAACATGCCAGGTGGGCAGGCTTCTGATTCTCTCACGCCGGTAATCCCGCGCGGCCACCAGGGGCCAGACCTCCACACGGCGCTTGATCAGGGTGATGAAGGGCAGAAAGGCGTCGCGCCCGGGCTGGCCCTTGAACAGGTCATCCGGGGCGGTGTTTGACGTGGCGACAATCACCGTGCCGCGGGCGAAAAGCGCCTCAAACAGCCGGCCGAGGATCATGGCGTCCGCAATGTCATGCACCTGAAACTCGTCAAAACAGAGCAAAGCAGCATCGGCGGCGACCGAATCGGCCAAGGGCGGGATGGGGTCTGCGCTATCGCCATGCACCTGCTTCCAGCCATGAATGCGCCGATGCGCCTGCTGCATGAAAGCGTGGAAATGGAGCCTTTGCTTGCGCGGCACCTCGGCCGTTTCAAAGAACAGGTCCATGAGCATGGATTTACCGCGCCCGACCTCGCCCACCAGATAAAGCCCCTGCGGGGGCTCCCGGCGCGGCGGGGCGGTGGTGCGGCCAAAAAGCCGGCCGAGCAGCCCGGCGGGCTTGGGTGCGGCGTCCAAGGGGGCGGGGTCATAGCCGCGCAGCGCATGCCAAAGGGCCTGCAAACGCTCCATCGCCGCGGCCTGGGCGGCATCGGGCGCCAATTCTCCACGCGCGAGCCGGGCCTGATAGGCCGCCCATGGCCCAGGCGCCGTCCCTTTAGACTTCGAGTCGCTTTCCTCAACAAGCTGCATCGCGCGCGCTTACCCCGACCAGGGCGCCCCCACAATCCAAGCGGCATTGATCCTTTGCAGTGAAGGAATTAGGGATATGGAATTCATTCAGGTGTGAAGTTCCATGACCCGTTCTGTCGCCATTCTTTATGCTGCTGATGGCTATGTCTCCCAGGGCCGTGCCATGCTTGGCCGACGGGTTGCGGGCGATAGTTTCCTGAATGGCTTGATCCGCCATGGCGGGCTGGAAAGCCTGGTCGGGCTGATGCTGAATGACCGGGAGGCGAAGGATTTTCCGGCGGAAATCCAGGCCCGCGCGCCGGGTTTGCAAGTGCGCACCGCAGGCTATGAGGACCAACGCCCAGTCGCGGAAGCCGGCACGTTGTTCCTGCCTGGCCCCGGGCTGGAATCCTATGCCTATTGGCGCCGGCGTTCGGGTAATCAGCGCGCTTTCAGCCTATGCGGCGTGACGCATACAACCTCCACCGATCGGGTGATGGATGCGCTGGCCCATTCCCTGACCGCACCGGTGCAGCCTTGGGATGCCATCATCTGCACCTCCCGCGCGGTGCAGAGCATGGTCCGGCGGCAATTGCAGGAAAATGTGGCCTATTTACAAAGCGCTATGGGGGCGACGCGCGCCGGCGTGCCGATGCTGCCCATGATCCCGCTTGGCGTGGAGTGCGATGCCTTCCGCCGAGACCCTGCCCTGGGTGCGGCCTATCGTCAGGAATTGGGCATCGGGGCTGAGGATATCGCCATTATCCTGGTGGCGCGCTTGTCCAATGCGACGAAATTCTCGCCCTTGCCGATGTATCTCGCCCTGCAACGTGCCGCCGAGCGCCGCGGGCGGAAGCTCCATCTGCTGCTGACCGGCTGGATTGAAGGCGATGGGTCACGCCCCGCCTTTACTGATGCCGCGACGCAAGCCTGCCCGGATGTGAAGGTGCATTTGCTGGATGGCCAGAATGCCGAGATTCGCACAAAAGCCTGGGCGGCGGCGGATATCTTCACCCTGCCCGTGGACAATATCCAGGAAACCTTCGGCCTGGCGCCGGTTGAGGCCATGGCGGCTGGCCTGCCGGTGGTCGTGACGGATTGGGACGGCTTCCGCGATACGGTGGAAGATGGCGTCACCGGCTTTCGCATTCCAACGATGATGGGCGGCAATGGCAGTTCCATTGCGACACGCTATCAGATGGGTGCAGATGATTATAACGCCTATTTGCGCAGCACGTCGCAGGCCATCGCGATGGATATTGGCGCAGCGGCGGATGCCTATTATCGGCTCGCGGAAGATGCCAATTTGCGCCGGCAAATGGCGGAAGCGGCAAGGCTGCGCGCACGGCGGATGTATGATTGGTCCGCCATTATTCCGCAGTATCTTGCGCTGTGGGACGAACAGGCGCGCATTCGTGCCAAGGCCACGGAATTTGCGCCGCTTATCCCAGGCCGGCAGCCGGCACCGACGCGCCCCGATCCCTTCATGCTGTTTGCGGATTACCCAACGAACCGTCTGGATCCCAAGCAGCGCGTTACCCTTGTGCCCGGCGCCAATCTTGATCTTTTGCGCCAGCGCGCTGCCATTCCTGGCGCCGTGGCGCGCGGTTCATTGCTGCCTTCACTCAATGGCTTTCAAGTGATGCTGGAACGCCTGGCGCAAGGCAGCATGACAGCAGGGGAATTGGGTGGCGCCTTGCCGCCCGATCAGCGCCCGCGCGCGGCCATGGGCATGGTCTGGATGATGAAGCTTGGTCTGATCACCATCTCACCCGCCGAAGAAGCCAAAGCCGATTGACTTGACGCGCTTACCATCCAGGCGTCCGATGCGCGCGCCTTGCACAGCGCATGGCGCGCCTTGGGATAGAGCATTATGGCAACG
>JBILPX010000221.1:0-5655 GCA_044373565.1 Roseomonas sp. | reverse complement strand
CCATTCACCCCCGCGAGAGCATGATAAATATCAACTCCGCCCGTAAGTATCCTCAAACCGCACGATGTCATCTTCGCCGAGGTAGGAGCCGGACTGCACCTCAATCAGGGTCAGCGGAATCTTGCCGGGGTTTTCCATGCGATGGATGCAGCCCAGCGGCAGATAGACGCTTTCATTCTCCCGCAGCATGATTTCTTCCCCGTCCCGCCGCACAATGGCAGTGCCGGAGACCACCACCCAATGCTCGGCGCGATGAAAGTGCTTTTGCAGGGAAAGCTTGGCGCCGGGGCGGACTTCGATTTTCTTGACCTGGAAGCGGTCGCCCATGATCAGGCCTTCGTAATGGCCCCAGGGGCGATAGGCGCGGCGATGTTCGGTCGCTTCCTTAGCGCCGCGCGCCTTCAACTGGTCCACCAGCTTTTTCACATCCTGCGCGTGGTCGCGATGCATGGCGAGCACGGCATCATCGGTTACCACCACCACGGCATCTTCAAGCCCGATCACGCCTGTCAGGATGCCTTCACTGCGCACATAGCAATTCTTGGCACCCACCAACTCCACAGGACCGTGGGTGGCATTGCCCGCGGCGTCCTTCGCTTGAATTTCCCAAAGCGCAGCCCAGGAACCGATATCGGACCAGCCGATGGCAGCCGGCACCACAGCCGCTTTTTGCGTGCGTTCCATCACCGCGTAGTCAATGCTGATGGAAGGTGTGGCGGTGAAGGCAGCCGCTTCAAGGCGAATGAAATCCCCATCGCGCGCAGCGCCGTCCACTGCGGCGCGGACACCCTTCAGCACCTCTGGCGCATGGACTTCCATCTCGGTCAACATGCTGGCGGCAGTGGCGACGAACATGCCGGAATTCCACAAATGCCGGCCGGTTTTCAGGAATTCTGCAGCGCGGGCCGCATCGGGCTTTTCCACAAAGCGCGCAATGCGCTTGACGTCGGCGCTGCCGGGCAGGGGATCACCGGTTTCGATATAGCCATAGCCGGTCTCCGGCGCGGTGGGCTGCATGCCGAAGGTGACAATCGCCCCAGCCCGCGCCGCAACGGCGGCCTTGGCAAGTGCGGCTTGCAGCGCAGCCACATCGCCAATCGCCGCATCGGCGGCCATGAACCAAAGTACAGCACCAGGCGCGGTTTCCTCGGCGAGCAATGCGGCGGCGGCGATGGCGGGCGCACTATTGCGGCCCACCGGTTCCAACACGATGGATGCGCCCTTGTCGCGCAATTGCTCGGCGACCAGGAAGCGATGCGCTTCATTGCAAACAACCATCGGCGGCAGGAAGCCGGCGCCAGAACCCCGCGCGGCGGTTTCCGCCAGCATGGTTTTGTCCGAAGCCAGCGGCCAGAATTGCTTGGGGTAGCTTTCGCGCGAAAGCGGCCAAAGCCGCGTGCCGGTTCCACCGCAAAGGATTACGGGCAAGATCTGGGGGGAATTGGCGTTCATGGGCAATTATTACTCCGCGACGCGCCGCATTTAGGGGCAAATCGGGGCAAAGCCAAGGCAAAGGCGGGCTGGCGTTTCCCTGGGCTGGCTTCCGGTATAGCTTCCCGCCCCTATTCAGCCTGAAAGTTGCCCTGCCTTGGATAACCTTGTTGCCCCCGCCATCCCGGAAGGCTTCGTGCCCCGCCCCGCCGGCGGGCCTTTTCTGGAACCCATCGGCCCCATCATGATCCGCCGAGATCACGGGCCGCTTGCCTTCGGGCTGCGCATTGAAAAGCGCCACTGCAACAGCAAGGACATGGCCCATGGCGGCATGTTGACAACTTTTGCTGACCTCGCCTTGGGCATTGGCGGCTTCAATCTGGCCGGGGTGACGGGGTTCTTCACCACCATCAGCCTGAATTCGGACTACCTTGCGCCAGCCTTGCTAGGCACCTGGCTGCAATGTGAACCCGTGCTGCTGCGCCGCACGCGCACGCTGGTATTCGCGCAAGGGGTGTGCATGGCGGATGACAAACCCGTTCTGCGCGCGAGCGGGGTTTTTGCGCTGCCGCGTGAGGTGGTGGGTTAGAGACACGGCACGTCGATATAGGCCCGCTACCCTAAACCATGGTCCATTTACCCCACACGCGAGCCCGAAACCGCAAATGAAGCCACCGCCCCGCCCCGTTCAACAACAACTCGCCGAGGCCATTGCCCTTTTCCAACAGGGTCAATTCGCCGCGGCTGAGGCCGGCTTTAGGGCGGTGATGAAACGCGACCCACGCAATTTTGACGCGCTGCATTTCGCGGGCGTCGTTGCGGCTCAATCCGGGCGCCTTGAAGAAGGCGCAACCCTGATCCGCCGCGCCCTGGCGATCAATCCCAGGAACGCGGGCGCGCTTGGCAATCTCGGCAGCGCGCTGATCCGGCTTGGCCGATATGAGGAAGCACTGATCAGCCTGGACCGCGCCCTGGCGGCTGACCCCAAGGCCGCCAGCGCCCATCATAATCGGGCCTTCGCCCTGATGAAACTGAAGCGCCTGGATCAGGCCGTCGCAGCATTTGATCGCGCCATCGAATTGAAGCCCGACTTTGCTGAAGCACATAATGATCGTGGCGGCGCCTTCAGCGATCAGGACAAGTTTGACCATGCGCTTGCCGCCTATGAAAAGGCGCTCAGCCTACGACCTGGCTACCCCGGTTACATGGTAAATGTCGCGTTGGTTTTGTGTAATCTGCAACGTCATCCAGAAGCCTTGGCAATGGCCGAGAAGGCGCTTCATATCAAGCCCGATGATACCGGTGCCCTGATCGCGCGCACCCAGGCGCTGCTCGCACTTGGCCGGCCGGCAGAAGGCCTCGCAGAAACGGACAGCGCCCTCAAAATCTCTCCTGGCTTGGTGCAAGGACATCTGTGGCGGTCCGCCGCGCTTATCCTGCTCGGCCAGCCTGAAGCAGCCTTGATGGCCGCCGAGACCGCAAGGACACTCGCGCCGCAGGACGCTGCAGCCCATAGTGGCTACGGTTTCGCACTCGGCAATCTGAACCGCCTGCAGGATGCACTAACCGCTTATGATGAAGCGCTGAGGCTCAAACCCAATGACAGGGAAGCCTTGTGGGACCGGGCGCTGGCCTTGCTGGCACTGGGGCGCTTCGAAGAAGGTTGGTTGGTCTATGAAGCTCGCAATCTCCGTCAAAAGACTTTGGCGGCGCGCAAATATCCAAAGCCGCTTTGGTGGGGCAAGCAACTGCTCAAGGATCAGCATCTTTACGTCTATTGGGAACAGGGGCTTGGCGATACGCTCCAATTTGCGCGCTATGCGCTGCTTGCCGCCGCCGCCGGCGCGAAAGTGACATTGTCCGTCCAAGACCCGTTGCTTCGGCTTTTTAAGGATTTCGACCCTTCCGTCACGATCATCGGACAGAATGACGAAGCGGCAGAATTTGATTTGCACTGCCCGCTGATGACGCTGCCACTTGCCTTCGGCACCAGGCTTGAAACAATCCCCGCCTGGGAGAATGGCTACCTCAAGGCGCCTTCAGAAGATGCGGCGCGCTGGGATCAGCGCCTGCCCGCCGGCCGCCGACGCATCGGCCTGGTCTGGCGCGGCAGCCAAACCCACGGGAATGACGCCAATCGTTCTGTCCGGCTCGATAGGGTTTTGCCCATGCTTGAGACCGGCGATGTCTGGGTTTCGCTGCAAAAGGAAGTGCGGGATGCGGATCGCGCCGCGCTGCAAGCCTCGGGCCTTGTTGATGTCAGCACAGAACTGGGCGATTTCGCCGATACGGCGGCGCTTATCTCCACCCTTGATCTGGTGATTGCGGTGGATACTTCTGTCGCGCATTTGGCCGCGGCACTTGGCAAGCCCACCTGGGTCATGGTGCCTTTTGCGCCTGATTTCCGCTGGCTTTTGGACCGCGAGGATACGCCCTGGTACCCCAAAATGCGCCTGTTTCGCCAAAGGCGCGCGGGCGATTGGGATGGCGTAATCGCGCGCATCGGCGAGGCACTGCGCGCATAAGGGCTTTGGCGGCAGAGACAAGCGCGCCCAAGCGTTGCAACATGCGCCCAACACATCACCAATGGGGAACCGCCATGTCATCCGGCAGCTACGACCGCGCCAGCTTCAAGGGCTTGAGTTTTCACGATGCCGTGCCGCGTTTCCGGGCCGGGCAGGATAATCCCCGCGCCTATCTGGAACGCTGTCTTGATACCATCGCCGCCAAGGATGGCGTGGTGCGCGCCTTTGTGGTGCTGAATGAGGCGGGCGCTCGCGCCACCGCCGATGCCTCTGCCGCCCGTTATAAGGCGGGCCGTGCTCTTTCCGCCATTGATGGCATGCCAATTGGCATCAAGGATTTGATTGAAACCGTGGATATGCCAACGCAAATGGGCTGCGGCGCATTCACCGGCAATTTCCCGAAGCGCGACAGCATCATGGTGCGCGCGCTGCGCGATGCTGGCGTGGTAATCATTGGCAAGACGGTCACGGCGGAATTGGGCATGGCGCATCCGGGGCCGACGACCAACCCCTTCGATCCGCGCCGCTCGCCGGGCGGTTCATCCTCGGGCTCGGCAGCGGCGGTTGCGGCCAATATGATCCCGGCGGCGATTGGCACGCAGGTGGGTGGTTCCATCATTCGCCCCGCTTCCTATTGCGGCAATATCGCGCTGAAACCCACGCAAGGCGCGATCAATCGCGGGGAGAGGCAATCGCTCAGCCAATCCACCGCCGGCGTGCATGCCAATAGCTTCGAAGATATGTGGGCGGTGGCAATCGAAATCGCGCGCCGGGCGGGCGGAGACCCCGGCGCGCCGGGGCTGTTCGGCCCGCTTTCCTCGCCCACCCCCATCAAGCCCGCGCGGCTGATTGTGATGGAAACCGAAGGCTGGGCGGATTTGGATGCGGCGTCCCTTGCGGCTTTCGAAGGCCTGCTGGCGAAGCTGCGCGCCGCTGGGGTGGAAATCTGGCGCCGAGGCGACCATCCGCTGATTGAAGGTTTCGAATGCGCGCTTGCCCAGGCGAAGGCCATCACCGCCGATATCTGCGCCTTTGAACAGCGCGCCGGCTTGCAGCATTTGGCGGAAACCGCAGCGGATCGCGTGAGCCCCCGCCTTTTCACGCGCTTGCAGCATGGCACCAAGGTTGATCTGGAAACCTATCGCGCCCGGCTTTTGGAACGTGATGAGCTGCGTCGGCGGCTTGCTTCCCTCGCGCCACTGGCGGATGGGCTGATTGCGCTGTCATCACCAGGCCCCGCGCCGGTTTGGCTCGGCGATCAGCCAGGCCAGCCGATTGCGCCGCGCCCCACCGGGGATATCAGCTTCAACGCCGGAACCTCGGCGCTTGGCTGCCCGGCGGTGAACGTGCCGTTATTGGCCGTGCAGGGCATGCCGGTTGGCGTGCAGATTATTGGCCAATGGCATGAGGATGCGCGCGCTGCGGCGATTGCGGCTTGGGTGGCGGGTATCGCCTAATCCAACAGTACTACAACGCCTTGCGCAGCAGCCGCGCTGCGCAAGGCGCGGTCCATGGAAGCCAGTGGCAAGCGCCGCCGTTGCGCCAATTCCAGATAGGTCGCGTCATAGACCGAAAGGCGGAAGGTTTCAGCAAGGCGCACCGTATCTTCCCAGGATTTCTCAGCGGTTTCATCATCAAGCGTGATGGGCAGGGCGCGCAGTAAGCCGGCAAGCTCCGCCCGTTTGGCCGCATCAAGCCG